>CAMLMF010000016.1 GCA_946480995.1 uncultured Bdellovibrio sp.
CGTAACGGTTTGTGCCAGTTCCTGCAATAGCGCTTGCGCCACACCATCCTGAAGCGACAGTTCCGTTGCTGGTGCATCCTGAACCCGCAGTCGTGATATGGCCAATGACCGCTTCGACAACACCAGTGCCCGGATTGATGCGCGCTATTTTGCGTGTGTCTGTCACGAACAATTTTGTGTCAGCTTTGTCATAGAATATTCCCCGCGGTCCATCGAAGCTGCCCAAAACCCCAGTTCCCGTAGCTGTACCGCTAATGCACCATCCAGGAGTTGGATCGGGTGAGTTTGTCGAGGTACAGCCAGGATCGCCATCGGTTGGAGTGGTACTTACTTGTCCCATCCAGCCAATGTAAACTGCGTCGGAAATTCTAACTTTATCCAGACGATTGTTATTTAGGTTTGAAATATAAATATGTGTGCCATCTGAAGCGATGCCACGTGGACTGTTGTAACCATGTACGCCGGATCCTGTGACAGTTCGACCTCCACCAGTACACCAATCCGGTGTCATACCCGTTGTAATACCTTGGCAAGCTTCGGGTGCCGTCGGAGGATAACCTAGGAAGGCTCCAGAACTGACCGAACCGTCCAGCTGACCAATGTATCCGATCAAAGCTCCATTTAAAGTTGCGTGTCTTTTAATACGGTGCCAGCCGGCATCAGTGACAAATAGGTTAGAGTCATCCAAGGCGATGCCGTTCCATAGTGTGGCTGCATTTCCGAAAGAATAGTTATCGAACCCAACACGAGATGTGCCTAGAGTTAAATTGCGACTCCATGTTGAAGCGAGAGACTGCTGAGCGCCGATCCAGCTTTCAAATGCACCCGTGCTGCGATTAAATTTTTGCACGCGATAATTTCCACGATCGACGGCGTAAACGCTGCCAGAAGAAACGGCGACACCTAGAGAACTATAAAAGGCACTGTTAGCAGGTCCGCGCATATTTCCGGAACCACCTCGGCACCAACCAGGAGTCACGCTTGATGAAGGCGTTGAGCTACAGCCAGCAGCGCCTCCGGAAGGAGAGCCATTGACTCTGCCAATCCACTCAAAGTTTTGTCCATCAGCTGCATCTATTCTTACCACGCGACTGTAGGAACCATCTGCGATATATAATTTTCCGTCGGCGTAATCCAATCCATAAGGAGCCCCAAAGCCTGTTGAGCTTGAAGACTCGTAAGAGCCGCCACCAGTAATCCACGTCGCGGGATAAATATTTCCGCCGGTTGTGGTGTAGGCTGGACTGGTTGGATAGACTCCCGCGGATCCGGTGGCTTGATGTAAACGACCGATCCAGCCAGCGAAAGTATTCGTTGATAAGTCAATCCGAGAAATTCGATAGTTGCTGCTGTCACCAATATACAAATAGCTGCCGTCCGTTGTGATGGGGCGAGGATTATTGAAGCCTTCAACCGGTGTTGGGTCTGGCGTTGGCGAAGCATTATTCAAACTGCGACGAGCAGAAGCTTGCGGCGTGCCGCCTGTGCACCACATCGGTGTGGTTCCTCCTGGCCCTGCAGAAGCGCAAGCCGCAGGTGCGATACCTGCAACGGAGTTGATGCGACCCATCCAGCCTTCATAAGCTCCGCTGGTGGACCATTTTTGCAAACGGTGATTTGATGTGTCCGTAATATAAAGTTTGTTGTTGTATGCAAGTACGTCACTTGGTGTATTGAATGATCCGTCACCTGTACTTGTTCCTACTGTTCCGCCATAACACCAGGTTGGTGTAGGAGCTCCAACGCCCGCGCTTACGCAAGAAGCCGGAGTCATTCCCGTAACAGTTGCGATGCGACCAATCCAACCTTGGAAGGCGCCTGTGCTAATAAGAAATCTTAAAATTCTGTGTCCGGAAGCTACGTACAGATAAGTTCCGTCAGAGCCCATTCCGCGCGGGGCCGTTAAAATGCTTGGTGTTGTGGCATTTTGTGATCTGCCTCCCGTGCACCAGCCCGGAGTGATGTCGCCGACGGCAGCACTTGCGCAGCCTGCGGACAGACCTTCTTTTTCTCCGATATGGCCAATCCAACCTTCATAGGTGTTCGTGGTGATATTATATTTTAAGATGCGATTGCCTGTATAATCGCTGACGAACATATAATTGCCGTCGATATGATTATCGAATGGCTCCATGGAACCCGCAGAACCATCCGAGCCAACCACCGCTGATCCTGATCCAGTCATGGTTGGATTTGCTGCAGAACCAATCCATGACAAGACCGGATTGACGCTAAAGCCGATGGTCAAGTCAACGATTGAACCTGGAGCATTGACGATCAGATTCGAAGTAATAGGTTTAAAAGTTTTAAAGAAGAAACTTTTCGATGAAGTTCCCACAGGAAATGTGATGTCGGTCACATTATTATTGCAGTTGCTATCATCAAAGATCAGATAATTAAATGTATTCGCTGTTTGTGACTGAAATTGCATTGTCAGTTCGCTTAAAGACGAAGTTGTGTTGTTTGCTGAATCTTTGAGCGTCAAGTTAAACGGCCCGTGGCAGTCAATGGCGTTCAGGCCCGTGGTCGTTCCACTTAAAGTCAGGTGATCAGGTGGTCCGGCAATGACCGTAACACTAAGACCAAGAGCGTTGACTGTGATTCCATTCACGACAGGTGTGATAGTTTGTGCGGCTCCCTGTGTTGTTGCCGAATATGTCGCTGTATAATTTCCGTTGGCCGAAAAAGTTGCTGGGCTTGAAATATTTCCGTTACTGGTGCCGGCTGTTTTATTGAAAGTGACGGTGCCGTTGTTGATTGGGTTGTCATTGGCATCGCGGAAATTCATGCTTAAATTTGCCGTTGTACCAGATTGTACAGTCGTTGATGAAATTGAAAATGATGAATTGGAAGCGGACACAGTTCCCGCAGTTACTTGGACTGAAGCAGTCAGTCCTGCAATTGGACTGCCATCAGCGAGGACGCGAACTGTTTGCGCACTTCCCGCGACGATGGCGTTATAATCCACACGGTGTTGACCATTGCCAAGATGAGACAAGTTTGTCAACGTTCCACTGGATGATCCCAAGATCGTATCGAAGACAATAGCGTACTCATTGTTGATCAAGTTATTGTAGGCGTCGCGGACGGTGGCAGCAATAACAGCTGTTCCGCCGGAAGCAATAGGTGAACTCGTCACTGTCAAAGTTGAATTGGCCGCGACAGGGGCGCCAACCAAAACTTGCACAGATCTTGTGGGACCGATGGCACCCGCATTTGCCGTAGCTTGGAACACCAAAGGTGTACCGACAACAGTGCCATTAAAGGTCGCCGTGTAGACACCGCCTCCTGCATTTGTCACCGCAGATGGGGTGCCACTTGAGGTTCCGCCCAAAGTCTGAACTCCTACGACAACTCCAGAGCTGATCGGATTTGAGTAAGCATCTCGCAAAGTAATAGTCAGAGTTGAGTTGTTACCGGCGATAATTTGGTCAGAGCTGACAGTAAACGTTGTTAAGCTATTGCTTGGAGCTCCAGGAAGCACAGTGATTGTTGTTGTTGGTCCCAAAGGTGAAGCATTAATTGACACAGAGATCGTTTGCGCAGATCCCGCATTTTCTCCTGAATAAGTAGTGGTGTAAACGCCGTTGCCTGCATTAACCACTGTGCCCAAAGTTCCTGAAGAAGTTCCGCCGGACTTAGTAAAACTGACGGTGTAACCACTGGAAATCAAGTTGCTGTTGTCATCGCGTAATGTCGCAGTGATTGTGCTTGAGGATCCCGCACTGATGGTTGCCTGTGAAACAGAGATCGTTGAAAGTGTTGGACTTGGCGAACCTGGATTCACGGAAATATTTTGTGTCAAGCCAAGGGCTGTTCCATTGATATTTACACCAATAGTTTTAGCGCTGCCTGCGCTCACTCCGTTAAAGCGGAAGCTATAAGCTCCATTGCCTTGGTTTGTCACGGCAGTGAATGTTCCCGTCGAGGTTCCCCCGGTCATTGTTGGTGTAACTGTGAAGCCTGTTTCTACAGGGTTATTATTAAGGTCCTTTAATGTCGCTACTAAGGTAACGAACTGGCCCGATGTCACAGTATTGCTTGTGATCGTTAATGTACTGTTAGCGATAGATGGTGCGTTGGCGTTTACCGCGATACTGACTGTCGGCGATAAAGTAACACCATCGACGACCACAGATATTGTCTGCGCCAGACCCGCATTAACGCCTGTGTATGTAGTACTGTAAACTCCACCACCATCATTGGAAACAGGTGATAGCGTGCCAGAGGCTGTGCCCCCGGATTTTCCAAAGTTAACAAATACTCCTGAAGGAATAGAGTTCCCGTTCACGTCACGCAGATGGGCTGAAACTGTCGCAAACGTTCCTGACAATATGGACGTCGCTGAAGTTGCCAACGTGGATGTCGCTGACGAGGCAGGCCCCGGAATAACGGTGATATTTGTCGACATAGAAAGAAGAGTGCCATTCACCTCGACTTGCAAAGCTTGGGCAGTTCCTGCGACAATTCCAGAATACACAGCCGTATAAACGCCGTTGCCCGCATTGGTTGTTGCACCAAGAGTTCCCGTTGAAGTTCCGCCGGATTTTTTAAAGACCACTGTTGCTGCGGGCAAAGGATTGCCATAGGCATCTTTGATTTGTGCGGTCACTAAAACAGACTGAGCTGAGACCACATTGTTCGACGCTACAGAGATCGACGAATTTGTGACAGCAGGAGTCCCCGCAACCACGGTCAGATTGACTTTACTCATTAAGAAATAGCTGATGTTGATACTTGCTTCGATTTCAACAGGAGTTCCAACCAACGTCGGCGTATAGGTGGCTGAGTACGTTCCGTTGTTGTTGTCAGTGACAGAGCTGAAAGAGCCAATCGACGTTCCTGATGTGACAGATAAAGAAACAGGTAAGCCACCAATCGTTTGTGGACTTCCATCTGCATTAAAGGCTTGCACTGTGATAGGAACAGCAACTCCCGCTGCGGCTGGTGTAGTCGGGGCGCTCATGCTTAAACGCACTAATTCCGTCGTCGTGACGGATCGAGAAGTGACATTGCTGTCTAAGAAACCCAAAATATCTAATGCGTGAGCGCGGAATGTATAGCCAGTATTCGGAGAAAGACCTGTTAACGTAGTACCAGTGGCATTCGGATCCGCGACAGTTTTGAAAAGCTCGTACTGACCGGTCACAGAATTCAATTTTAAAATTTGATAAGCGGTGGCTTCCGGATTTGGTGTCCATGTCATTGTGACAGTTGTTCCAGAAATCGATGTGTACTGACTGATGCCGTTAAATTTTAGACGAACGCCAACAACAAAAACTTCGTCATAGGAACCATCTTTGCTTTTGCCGGTGATGCGAAATTCGTAATTTCCCAAGGTACCACTGCCCGGCGTCCATAAAAACTCACCTTTACGTGCATCAAAAGACACTGTTGAGTTTGGCAATTCAGAGCATGGTGAGGTGTCTTGCACTTCGCCATCGGCAGTGCGGTCGTAAAAACATGTGTAATTCATATCTTCATCAGTGCCGGGACTTCCAGACATGATGTTGTTTACGTCGACAAGAAGCTGATCCCCTTGCGCAATCGTGCGGTCCTGCACAGAAGTCAGAATAGGTGTGATTCCAGAGCCACCAAAGATTCGATCAATGAGTTTTGACCCACCACTGCCACCAGAGCATGCTGTTATTAAAGAAGTAGTAAAGAATAATAAAATGAAATTCATCTTTTCTCTCATGATACGTCACTAATCGTTAAGATTTCTTGATTACAAGAGTCGAGTCGAGGCAAGTTTATTAAAATACCGACGAGGGTTTAGCTCGTCGTCCCCCGATGGGTGGAGAGAATTTCACCTTTGGCTGGCCTTTCTGCGGGCTGCACAGGCCTGCCTAACCGGTAAAGTTTTCATATTTCATTCGAGAAAAGGGGCAAAAACACACAAAAAATGCAGCAAAAAATTGCCTTGCTCAGAATGCTTAGAAGTTCCTACTGCACCTTGCGTATTTGTGTTAAATCCGTGTGTCTAATTCCTGCTATTTTCTCCGGTGAGGTTGTCCTTGAAATTCGAAAAGTTCCATTTATCAGAAGACCTATTGCGCAACCTCAACGATAACGGCTTTTTCCGCACGACAGATATTCAATTTAAAGCGATTCCTTCGATCATGAAGGGCGAAGACGTTTTGGCGATTGCACAAACTGGAACAGGAAAAACCGCAGCTTTTGCAATTCCCATCATTAACGGCATCCACAGCAACAAAAGCAGCAAGCGTGCCATCGGCATCAAGTGTCTTGTGATGGTGCCAACGCGCGAGTTGGCGCAGCAAATCGGTGAGGTCTTTAATCGCTTAGCAAAACACACTAAAGCAAAACCATTCGCTTTATTTGGTGGCGTCGAACAAGATGCGCAGATCAAAAAGTTGCAGGACGGTATTGATATTCTAATTGCGACGCCGGGACGCATGTTTGATTTAATCAGCCAAGGATTTGTCGACATCAGTCACATTGAAACTTTGGTCTTAGATGAGGCCGATCACATGCTGGATCTGGGTTTCATCGAAGATATTGAATCCGTGAAAAGAAAACTGGCCCGTCGTCATCAAACATTGTTTTTTTCAGCAACGATCAGTCCGGAAATCAAAAAGCTCGCGTTTTCGCAAGTACGCAGCAATGCCATTCGTATTCAGATTTCTCCGGAAGACCCTGTTTCTAAAAATGTCTCGCACTTCGTAATGCATGTTGAAATGGACGATAAGCGTTTCTTCTTGGGTGAATACCTTAAGCAAAACGATGGCGGTAAATTTATTATCTTCGTAAGAACTCGCGTGCGAGCAGAACGTGTGGCTAAGGCGATGGAGCGCGTTGAAATTCAGACAAAAACCATTCATGGTGAAAAAGATCAAACCGATCGAGCTGAAGTCATGAAGGCCTTTCGCAGTGGCGATTGCAAAGTTTTAATCGCGACCGATGTTAGTGCTCGTGGAATTGACATCCCTGATGTGACCCACGTCATTAATTATGACCTGCCCGAAAAACCAGAAAACTATGTTCATCGGATCGGGCGCACGGGACGTGGATTTAACAAAGGCATTGCGGTGTCATTCTGTGCTCCAGAAGAAAAGCCATTGCTGGATCAAATTCAGGCTTTGATAGGCAAGCCTATCGAAGTTATCAAAGTCAGCAAAACCGATTACAAAGCTATTGTTGAAGCACCCCTTGATACAAACATGAGCATTCAACAGATGATTGAGCATGAAGAAAGCTTGATTAAAGCCGCTAAACGCAAAAAAAGAAAATAGCTCAAATATTCGAAATCTTTAGGCAATAAATGAACTTGCTTTTCCATGACTTTAATGTAACTATTATGGATACATTAAGAAATCACGCGAGGAGCGTTTGTCCATGTCGAAACTTTTCGAACCCTTAAAACTTGGCTCTTTAACTTTAAAAAATCGCATCATCATGGCGCCACTAACGCGCGCTCGCGCAGGATCCACGCGCGTACCTAATGATCTTATGGCTGAATACTATGAACAACGTGCTAGTGCTGGCTTAATTCTGACGGAAGCCACCGCAGTCACTCCGATGGGCGTCGGTTACGCCAGCACGCCGGGCATTTGGTCTGCGGCGCAAGTCGAAGGCTGGAAGAAAATCACGCACGCTGTGCACGCTAAAGGCGGAAAAATCTTTATGCAGCTGTGGCACGTTGGCAGAATTTCTCACCCAATGTTTTTAGATGGCCAATTGCCAGTATCTGCGTCAGCAATCGCGCCGAAAGGTCGCGTTAGTTTGGTTCGTCCTGAAACTCCTTACGTCACGCCTCGCGCACTAGAAACAGAAGAGGTCAAAGAGGTCGTCGAAGCTTACAGAAAAGGCGCAGAAAACGCGAAACTTGCGGGCTTTGATGGGGTGGAAATCCATGCGGCGAACGGTTATCTTATCGATCAGTTCTTGCAAGATAGCGTAAATAAAAGAACTGATATTTATGGTGGCTCTATCGAGAATCGTGCGCGTTTTCTATTAGAAGTAACTGACGCCGCGATATCCGTGTGGGGTGCGGATCGAGTGGGAGTGCACTTAGCACCTCGTATGGATTCACATGACGTCGGTGATTCGACACCTCGTGAAACCTTTGGTTATGTCGCGAAAGAATTGGGTAAAAGAAAAATTGCGTTTATCTTTGCGCGTGAATACCAAGGTGCAGACAGTATCGGTCCGATTTTGAAAAAAGACTTTGGGGGTGTTTTTATTGCCAACGAAAAATTCACAAAAGAAACGGCTGAAAAAGCTTTAGCAGACGGCAATGCGGATGCTGTGGCTTTTGGTTTGTCCTTTATTTCAAATCCTGATTTGCCAGAAAGATTCGCGCAGTCAGCTCCTTTGAACGAAACTAATTTCACAACGATCTATGCTGAGGGTGCGACAGGGTACACAGATTACCCGGCAATGAAGTAAACGGACAAAGAGGCCTTTCTTCAGACGCTGTGTGATTAAACTCGCAGCGTCTGCTAAATATACCCATCGACAAACTTCTCTTTTTTTATTCTGAAAAGTGGTTTAGTATCCAATAAACTACTTAAAAGGATCTAATTTGCGCGAGCTTTTGGCTTTAGAAGATACTGTGGGCGACTTTATGCAGTACTGGGGTTTTAAAAAAATCCACGGGCGTATTTGGCTGCATCTATATACTTCTGACAAGCCGCTTGATTCCGCAGAGCTGATGAAGCGTTTGAAGGTTTCTAAGGGTTTGATGAGTTTGGCCATGCGTGAACTGATCGAATACAAAGTTATTCAAGCGGCGGCGACCGGTCCCCATGGCACCGTTTTCTATGAGGCTAATTCTGACATTCAGGGTGTTATCACAAACGTACTAAAATCACGCGAAACAGCGATGTTAGAAAAAACCATGCGTCTGACAAAAAAACTGCAGGGCGTGGGCGCGGACTCTTTGAAAAAATCAGGTATTAGTGCTGAAAGGGTGGCGTCCGTGGCAGCGATGACTGAATCCGCGCAAACCTTGTTGGGAGTATTCTTGGCCTTGGGGCCGATTCAGCAAGAGGGAGATCTCTTCCAAGGCCTTCTCGATCAATACGAAAAGTAACTATTTGTTTTTAAATCCCAAAATATCGACGTAAGTGATGCCTTTAGCTACTGACGAAGAGGGCGTTGCTTTTTGACCTTTGATCAAAATTTTTCCAGAATTGAAAAGCTCTTTATATTTTGTGCGTGTAATTTCACGTAAGTTCAAGTCTTCGTTCTGAGCTTTGATCGCCGCTAACAAAACCGTGTCTAAACGCTTTTGGGATCTATTTAACTCCAAAACGATGCGGAAAGATTTTGCGGGTTGTGGGGGGATAAAGTCTTGCATGGGAACTCCTGGGAACTGTTCTTAAAAGAAGTTCTTAAACCATTTTTTCTGAGGTTTTAGTAGTAATTAGTGGCAAAAGGGCGACTTTAAGGGGCGGTTGCCCCTTAAGTTTGAATTTATTCGCTGTTAAAACCAGGCTATTTTGGAATGGGCCCGATGGAGAGTGTGTTATAGAACTGAGTTTCGGTAATTTTAAGATCTTCAAAAGCACGGCTGTTGGGAATGCGCTGACTGATGGTCATACGGATATAGGTGCCTAAATCTTTCGGATGCAAACACACCAGGCCACGCACTGACATCTTCATGGGCTCGCCTTTGCGCGATTTAACCAACTTGTCGCCTTCACTGATTTGTTCATAGTTCATGCACTCGGCACCCTTAAACTTAATGTTCTTAAAGTGACTCGAAGTTTTTTCGAAACGATCGGCAAGTTCAGGCTGCTTCATGGTGTTTTCAAAAAACTTTAAAACTTCTGGATACTTTTTTAGCTTCAGCTCTTTCACATCCAGCTTACCAAAGCGAACTTCGGCGATCACCGTTGATCCATCTTCTTTGTCTTGCGATGAAGGCTCGCGACCTAAAACAAATCCGCCGCCTTCAGGGGTTTTGATTTCGTACCACGGACCATTTGGTGGAATTTGCGTGGTAAAGCCGACTCCTGTTTCGTAAGGAGTTTTCGGTGGTACGGGTTTCATTTGGTTTGTCGCACATGAAACTAGCAAAGCACTGAAACAAAGGGGCAGAATTAGTTTAGTCATGAATCAATGCTGCAACGACGAGGAGCTTCGGTCAAACAAGAAGAGCTAGGTCATTTTTATTACGGCACGCATTGTGTGCTCCGAGTTATTGCCTGTCGCCTGGGATGGCTATAGCCTTTTGGGATGGCAGATAATAATACTTGGCAGGTTCAGCCCCACGGAAAAATTCAAAGAGTCTCAGAAAATATTTTGCGAGTTGAAGCGCAGCTAACATCCGGCCCACCTCTGGTGCGCGTGATGACGGTGTTGCGTTTGGCTGGTGGTGATTTGTTGATTCACAATGCAATTGCATTAAATGAAGAGTCGATGAAAGAACTTGAGGCGTTTGGAACTTTAAAATACTTGATTGTGCCTAATGGCTGGCATCGCATGGATGCGGGTCGCTATTTCACGCGCTATCCACAATTAAAAGTTTTCTGCCCTCGCGGCAGCCGCGCCAAAGTGGCTGAGGTTGTGCCGGTGCATGGAGTGTATGAAGAGTTTCCTGACAACGCGAATGTTCGCTTTGAAACTCTTCAGGGCATTAATGAGATGGAAGGCGCTGTGATTTTTGAGGATGCTGAGGGCGCAACGCTTGTGATGAATGATGTTCTGTTCAACATGCCGCATTTGCCGGGCATTAAAGGATTCATTCTAAAGTATTTGACTGGCTCTTCGGGGGGGCCGCGTGTCAGTCGTTTGATGCGTCTGTCAGCGGTGAAAGACAAAGCCGCTTTGCGTGCGCATTTTGAAAAGCTTGCGAACTTGCCAAGACTTAAGCGGATTGTGACTGGTCATTACCAGATGATTGAAAACAATCCGGCGGAAGTGCTTCGCAACGTCGCCGGAACTTTGTAATTAGATTTAAATCAAACTTTTGAAAATTCGCGAAAGGTCCATGCTGGGCAGAATATCTTCGAAATTGATATTCCATAAAACCAATTGGACTTTTCCTTTAAGGGCGTCTCTTTTTACTAAGCCCCAATAGCGACCGTCATTACTGTCATCGCGATTGTCACCCATGAAAAAGTACGAGTCTTCAGGCACGGTGACTTCAAAAGTTTCTTCGCGTGCAAACATTGGCAGACGCTGCACTTGATATTGATGCTTGTCTAAGTTTTCCGTGTAAGTAACTGTGGCGTTTTGATTTAGATTTGCTGATTCTAAAGCTTTGCCGTTAATTGTGATAAAGCCGTTTTTTACTTTGATGCGGTCTCCGGGAATGCCAATCAGTCTTTTCACGTAAGTTGTGGAGTTGTCACCTGGCCAAATAAAGACGATGATGTCGCCGCGTTCTGGATTACCCATGTGGGCAAGTTTGATGGATGTAAACGGCAACTTAAAATCGTAAGCCATTTTATTCACACCGATATGATCACCTACGTGTAACGTCGGAATCATTGATCCTGAAGGCACGCGGTTCTGATCGGCAATCGACCAGCGCACGGCAAAAAGTAAAAATATGCTAAGAATGAAACTTCTATTTTTCTTAATATAATCAATAACTTTCACGTCTAACCTCGCAAAGTATGCTTTACATAAAGTACATTATACTTTACACAATGTCAAGTATACGTTACATTGTGTAAAGTATGATTGAAAATAAGGTAAAGCTCGCAAGGGTGGCAAAAGGGGATCTGACTCAGCAAGAGTTGGCCGATCGAATTCAGTGTTCGCGGCAGACAATTCATTCCATTGAAAGCGGCAAGTTTGTGCCATCGGTGGAGTTGGCGTTACGAATTGCTTTAGAGTTGGATGTAAAAGTTGAAGAGATATTTATGTTAGGAGATCAAAAATGATTTCTTGGATTTTAGTTTTATCTGTCGCGATTTATTTGGTCTTTCATCTTTGGGATCGTAAGCAAATCAAAGATGAACGTGAAGCCTTGATTGAACTTAAAACTTCGGCGATTCAAGGTCAGGTGACGGTCGTTGCCTTAATTATTTTAGCTCTGGTTTATTCCTTCAATCCCGATATTCCGGCATGGTTTTGTTTATTGGCGATGAACATTGCTCATCTGTATTCAGAAATTTTTGGGAAGATTTACTTCCGCGCAAAGATTTAGGCTGGTGAGATGAATAAATTAAGCCTGTCTGTGACTGAGACCAAAGAACTTTATAAAATCATGAGCACATATCCTTTAGCCACGGTGACTACGTCGTTAGGTGATTCTCTTGAAATAAGTCATTTGCCCGTGGTTGCAGAAATTTCAGCTAATGGAAAAATCAAAATCTCTGGGCACTTATCCACGCGAAATCCACAATGGGCGCATCTTAAACGCGGGGCCCGCATGACAATGATTTTCAATGGTCCGCAAACGTATATTAACTCAAGTTGGTATGTTAAAAATGACGTTTCGACTTGGAACTATATTACGGTGCAAGCTAGTGGTGTGGCGTCTTTGGTTGAAACTTATGACGGATTAGTAAATATTTTGAAGATCACAACTGATTTGACGAATAAGCTATATGAAGACCAATGGGATTTCTATATTCCTGAGGATTTACGTTCAGAATCTGAGTTGACAGAGCTTATCGGCGGATTTCAGCTTGAACCCGCAAATTTGAGTGGTCGCTTTAAGTTAAGCCAAAGTAAATCTTTAGAGGATCAGCAGCGCATCATCAAAGGGCTGTCGTCACGCCAAGATGAAAACAGCCGGTGTATCGCTCAAGCCATGCAAGAAAACATTAAACAGTGACTTAGAGTTAGATCAACTCTAAGTGGCAATCTGCTATGATTTTCTGGAGACCCGCTTCTTCGAATTTATCTTTTGCCGCTGCCTATTTTATGAAATATAAAATCTCATGGCCGTAAGACAATCCATACAACAAGCTTTTAAAGCCGAAGTAAAAAATGCTGGGGGCGAGCTCGTTGACGAAGGCGTGGTCATTTTGACTGTCACTTCCGACACAGCCATCAACGCTCTGGTGCGCGCGGGAACTCCTTCGCGAGTGTCGTTGACAAGTACTTCAATTTCTTCGCCGATGATTCTTGCGGCGTGCAGTTGTACACGCGCGAAAAAAAGTATTTTGTGCAAACATATCTGGGCCGTCGTACAACTAACAGATGTAAAGCATCCTGATTTCTTGGATTCAAAAACAGATATCACGATGAAAGAAGTGGCTCCTGCAGCAGAATCTCCGCAGAAAGCCAAGCAAGACGCTTTCAAAAAGCAGCAGGCCGAGCGGTTAAAAGCGCGTAATAAAGAAAAGCGTTTGGAGCTTAAGGTGCAGAAAAAAGGTCTTCCGCCTAAATCTAAAAATACCAAACTCAGTGTCAGCTATCCGAATGAAGTGCACACGTCACTTGCGTACTTTAAAAAGAATGGTTTTGAAATTGAAACCCCTTTGGTCGCTGCACAAATCCAAGAGGCGCGCCGCTTGCTTTCGCGCATCTTTCACCCTGATAAGGGCGGCAGTCATGCAGAAGTTTTAGAGCTTAATCAGCACTATGATATTTTGCTATCGTACGCAGGCGGTTGAACCCTGGGCCTAGGTCAAGACGAAGGCTGGGCTTGGGTTACAGATCGAGGCTAGTTGTCAAAATTTATTGATAAGAGTCCCTGCCAGAGCGCAAAATAAGATATGGCTGCTAAATTATACGTCTGCTTCCAGGTTCTGAAGTTAATCAATATCACAACTGAAGTCAGCATGCTCACTATCGGTGACAATGAACTTGTCGAGGTTCTTGAGTACGATCAAGAGCACATTTCTTTTGAAGCCGATGGCCGATCTTGTCAGCCCGGTCACTTAGTAAAAATGACGGGCACGATTCATTTTCCTGAAGGCCCAGCGCCAGTCATTTTCTTAGGTAAAGTAACTAAAGCGATTCCGCAGCAAAACAACAAAGTTAAAGTCACCATTGAGCTTAGATCTTTTGATAAAGATTTGTGGGGCCGATTCACCGCGGTGTTAGCAAAACGCCAGGATGATCTGGATCGTTTATTTAACTTAATGCGAGACGCAGAATGAGCTCAATGCAATTTAGTCCCGAAGTTGAAACATTCCTGCAAGACGAAAATATTTTGATCGTCGAGCCGTCGATGTCTTTTGCGCAGACACTGATCGAGTTGCTTAAAGAAGCCCGCGTACCAGAAAAAAATATCCATCACGTGCGTGGTTACGAAGATGCAGCCAGTGTGATTGAAAATAAAAAACCGAAAATTCTTATTACTGAATATACCGTGGGCAAGACCAACGGAATTTCTTTAGTTCCGTTGCAAATGAAGAATCACGATGAGAGTGTTAAGATTGCCACTCTGATCACTCATGACTCTACCTCGACGACAATTGCTGAAGCCGCTGAAGAGCATGTTGATGCCTATATCTTAAAGCCTTTTTCGATTGGTGACTTTGGCAAGCGATTAAATAAAGTTATTCAGGCAAAGCTTGCGCCATCGCCTTTTGATGCGAAAATTCAGGCAGGGAAAGCTCTTTTAAAGAATAACGAATTTGCGATGGCGGCTTTAGAGTTTAAAGAAGCTATCAAGATTAAAGAAAAGTCTCCGTTGGGGCATTATTATGTTGGTCAAGCTTTGCACTTGCAAAACTCAATGCCAGAAGCCACGGGCGAATACCGCAAGGGCTTGCAGATCAATCCTTTGCATTACAAATGCTTACTTGGTGAGTTTGACAGTCATTTTGAACAAAACGATTACGCTGCGGCTTACGACGTTGCTAAAAAAGTGGCGTCACATTTTCCAATCAGTCCGAAGCGCATGGGGAATATTTTTATTTCCTTGGTGTTCAGTCATCATTTTGAAGACATCACTTCGTATTACCAAATGTACCGCGAACTTGATTTCCGTCCGACGGAGCTGACTAAGATCTTTGGTGCCGCCTTATTGACGGCCGGAAAGTTTAATATAAAACGTAATCAGATAACTCACGCGAATGAATGTTTTGCGATGGGTGTTTCAGTCATAGGACCGGAAGATGGATATTTGGAAACAGTGATTCGGGAACTTTTAAAAGCAAAAGCACCCGAACTTGCCAAAAATTACCTTTCCTTAT
>CAMLMF010000017.1 GCA_946480995.1 uncultured Bdellovibrio sp.
GTGAAAGTCGCAAAAGAAAACATCGCAAAAATCAAAGCCACAACGGCCGCACCTACTTTCGAAAATACTATTTTAGCTTTGGAAGCGGCGTCAGAACTAGCCGAAAGAGTTTCTGGCATTTACGGCAATATGGAAGTCGCCCATGCGGACGAAGCCCTGCAAGCTTTGGCCAAAGACATTTATCCAAAAATGTCAGCCCTTTCATCAGACGTTTCTTTGGATGCAGAAATCTTTCAGCGCGTGAAAACAGTTTATGATCAACGCGCATCTATGAACTTAAATGCAGAGCAAACTCGCTTGTTAGAAAAAACATATCTTGGTTTTACTCGCAACGGTGCCTTGTTGTCGGCTGCGGATAAAGAAAAAATGCGCGCCATCGATCAAGAGCTTTCCGTGTTAGGTCCCAAATTTTCTGAAAACGTTTTGAAAGCGACCAATGCTTTTGAAATGTTCCTGGATAACAAAGACGACGTCGCGGGTTTACCAGAAGGCGTTCTTGAAGGAGCGGCCGCGATGGCCGAAGCCAAAGGTCAAAAAGGCAAATGGCTTTTCACTTTGTCGATCCCAAGTTACTTGCCATTTTTGACTTACGCCAAGAATCGCACTCTGCGCGAAAAAATGTGGCGAGCTTATGCCGGCCGCGCCTATAAGGGCGAGTTCGACAATCAAGGCAACATTCTAAAAATCATTCAATTGAAAGACCAACGTGCGAAGCTTTTGGGCTTTAAAGATTACGCCGACTTTGTTTTGGCAGAGCGTATGGCGAAGAACCCACAAACTGTAATGGGCTTCTTAAATAAGCTTTTAACGGCTTCGAAAGAGGCGGGTAAAAAAGACGTCGCCGAGTTAGCAGACTATGCAAAAAAACACGACGGCTTGTCAGAGATCAAACCGTGGGACGTGGCTTATTATTCTGAAAAACTGAAAGAAGAAAAATATTCTTTCAACGAAGAAGACTTACGTCCGTACTTCAAACTTGAAAACGTGGTTGAAGGTGTATTTAAACACGCGCAAAAACTTTACGGTTTGACGTTTAAAGAAAACAAAGAAATTCCGGGCTATCACCCTGAAGTTAAAGTTTACGAAATCTATGAAGAAAAATCCGGCAAGTATATGGGACTTTTCTATACAGACTTCTTCCCACGCGACACGAAAAAAGGTGGCGCATGGATGACTCAATTCCGCAGCCAAGGTTTGATCAACGGCGAAATGAAACGCCCCCACGTCAGCATCGTGTGCAACTTCACGAAACCGACACCGACAAAACCTTCTTTGCTAACTTATGACGAAGTACGTACCTTGTTCCATGAGTTCGGACATGCTTTGCATGGAATGCTTTCTGAATGCACGTACACGACATTAAGTGGCACGAGCGTTTATTGGGATTTCGTCGAACTGCCTTCGCAAATCATGGAAAACTGGGCTGGCGAAAAAGAAGGACTAGATCTTTTTGCCCGTCACTATGAAACCGGTGCGATGATGCCGCCGGAATTGATCGCTAAAGTAAAAGCTGCGCAACAGTTCCAAGCTGGTTACATGTCTTGCCGTCAAATCCAATTCGGCCTTATGGACATGGCTTGGCATTCGACGGATCCGTCCACAATTACGGACGTGGATGCGTTCGAAGACAAAGCCACGGCCGAAACTCGTCTGTTCCCGAAGATGGAAGGTGCTAATAGCTCATGCAGCTTTAGCCACATCTTTGCAGGGGGCTATTCTGCAGGTTATTACTCGTACAAATGGGCCGAGGTTTTGGATGCGGACGCCTTTGAGTACTTCAAAGAAAAAGGTCTGTTTGATTCAGAAGTCGCGAAAAAATTTAAAGACAATATTCTGAGCCGTGGCGGTACGGAACATCCGATGGAACTGTACAAAAAGTTCCGTGGACGCGAACCAGATCCAAATGCTCTTTTACGTCGTGAAGGTTTGATTTAATGAGTGCGAAGTCAGGAAAAAATAAGTTGGTTTTAGACGAAGGCAGCAGCATTGCCTTGGTCTATCGCACCGAGACAGCTCAGGCCGTGTCGATGGCTAAGAAAGTCGCCGACTATTTAAAAGAGCATGGCTTTGCGGTGTACACGGCCCCTGAGCAAAAATTAATTGCCGGGACTAAACTCGCAAAAAGCAAAAAACAATTGGACGATATCAAGCTCGTGATTGTTTTAGGCGGTGACGGAACGTATCTGCGTGGCGTACGGATGCTTGAAGGTCGCAGCGTTCCTTTGTTAGGCTTTAACATGGGCTCGTTGGGCTTCCTGACGGCACACAGTGTGGAATCTGTTTTCGACATCCTTGGCAAAACTTTATCCGGCAAAATGACTTTATTGCCGCGTTCAATGCTCTTTGCAAAAGTTTTGCGCAAAGGTAAATTGCGTGGCGAATTCCACGCTTTGAATGATCTGGTGATTGAAAGAGGCTCGATGAGTCAGTTGATCAACACGTCGATTTATTCTGAAAAATTTCTGGTCAGCCAAGTAAAGGCCGATGGTTTTATCGTATCAAGTCCTTCGGGTTCTACGGCCTACAACTTGGCCGCAGGTGGTCCGATTCTGCATCCTGAAGCGCAAGTCCTGGTGGTAACGCCAGTAGCTCCGCACAGTTTAACGTCCCGTCCGTTGATCTTCCCTGATGATCGCGAACTGTCGTTTAAGCTGGATGGAAAAACCCAGAAGGCGCACTTTATCGTCGACGGCCAGAAGGTGATGGAAATCACTGCTGATGACGAAGTGGTGTTATGCCGCTCTTGTTATGATCATTGGATGGTGCGTGAACCGAATCACAACTATTTCCATTTGTTACGTGAAAAATTAAAGTTTGGCGATCGAAGCTAAGACGACCGGCAATAACGGTCAGGAGAAATTATGTTACTGGAACTAAAAGTTTCTAATTTTGCGATCATCGAAAATTTGCATATTTCCTTTAAAGACGGACTCAATATCCTGAGCGGCGAAACCGGTGCGGGTAAATCAGTCCTTTTAAAAAGTTTGTCGTTGTTGATGGGTGGTAAAGGCTCTAGCGATACTATTCGCACGGGTGCCGCCCAAGCGACGATCGAGGGGTCTTTCGACATCAGTCGCCGTCCCGACATTATTGAGCATTTAAAAAACATGGGCATTGAAACTGACGAAGAAACTTTGATCGTCCGCCGTGTCTTAAGCATGGGTGACAAATCCAAAGTTTATCTAAATGGCAGCTTAAGCACTTTAAACAGCTTGCGCGATGTCGTGGCTCCGTTGGTGGAGCTTGCTGGGCATTCAGCGCCATTGATTGAAATGACCGGCCAACACGAAAACCGCAACCTGATGTCTAAGAACTATCACTTAGATTTATTAGACCAGTATGCGGGCACCTGGGACAAACGCTTGTTGTTCACGGAAAAATACAACCGCTATAACGACATCTTCACGCAAATCAAAAAACTTGAAAACGACGCGAAACAAAAAGCGCAACGTTTGGATTTCTTGATCTATCAACGTGACGAAATCGCAAACTTGGATCTGGCGCCGGGTGAAGATCAATCGTTAGAAATCGAAGTGAAGAAACTTAAAAACTCCTCACGCATTGGTTCGTTTGTCGATCAGGCCGAAGCTGTTCTGTACACTGACGATGATTCAGCGATCAGCCGTCTGAATGCGATTCTGAAAAAAGGCATGGACTTAGCTTCTTTGGATCCACAGATTGCGGCAAAGCTGACAAATCTTGAACAAGCTAAAACATTGATTGATGAAAGCATCTATGATCTTCGTCAATATGCCGCGAAAATCGATTCTGACCCTCAACGTTTGGAAGAAGCAGAAGAACGTTTAAGCGACTTACGTAAATTGCAGAAAAAATACGGCGCCAATGTCGATGACATCCTAAAAGCCTTGATGGAAATGGAAATCGAAATTTCCAATCTGCAAAACTCTGAAACCAAGATCGAAGCTTTAAAAAAAGAAGCGACAGGTCTTTTGAAAGAGCTTGAATCCCTAGGTCAAGATTTACACAAACGTCGCGAAAAAGGTGCTGATCTTTTAGCCGACAGCGTGAATGCAGAATTGGCAGAGCTGAATATGAAGGGCGTGACCTTCCACGTGCAGGTGCAAAAGTTGACGGAGCTTTCATCAACGGGCTTAAGTGACGTGGAATTCTTAAGTCAAACTTCTGCAAAAGACATCAAACGTCCTTTAGCAAAGTTTGCCTCTGGAGGCGAGCTAAGCCGTATCTTATTATCTTTAAAACGTGTGGTCGGTTCGACGAACCAACCGCGTACTTATTTGTTCGATGAAGTCGATACCGGCGTTTCTGGTGAGACGGCAGAAAAAGTTGGCAAGAAACTAAAAACCATTGCCAAAGGACAGCAAGTTATCTGCGTCACACACTTACCACAAGTGGCCGCTTATGGAGATATCCACTTCTTTATTCAGAAGTCCCCGCAAAAGGATTCTGTTTCTATGGTTGTGTCAGAACTCAAAACGAAAGATCGCGTGCAGGAACTGGCACGTTTGATTAGCGGCGAGAAAATTTCAAAGACATCCTTAGCGCATGCAGAACAACTGCTTGCCGAAGCCAAAGGCTAAGACTTACTCAATTGTAAGTACGCGACCTCCCTGTGCCCGTTTAGCATGGGAAATCCAACAGGGAGGTTTTATGATTCTCGTTATGGGCGCCACAGGGCAAGTGGGTTCTAAAGTTGCTACACATCTTTTAGCCAATGCACAGCACGTTCGCTGCGTTGCCAGAAAATTTCCAAATAAAAACTTATTCGCAGGTGCAGAATTCGCCGAAGGTGACGCTAACAACGTTTCTTTTTTGGCCGATGCTATGCGGGGCTGCAAAGCTGTTTTCACAATGATTCCATCCGACCCCACAACACCCGATGCGCGCTATTACCAAAACAAAATAGGTGAAGTTATTGCCGAAGCGATCGAAGAAGCCCGTATCAAAAAAGTGGTGAATTTAAGCAGCGTCGGTGCGGGTCTAGAAGCAGGAACGGGACCCGTACTGGGCTTGCATGATCAAGAAGAGCGCTTAAACGCTGTAACGACAGCAGAAATTATTCACCTGCGCCCGACCTATTATATGGAAAATCTGCTGCAAGGAATCCCGTCAATTCTCGCCACAAATAATTTTTTTGGAACGATTCCCGCGGATGCTCCGTTCAGCATGGTTGCCACCCGCGATGTCGCAGCTCGAGCTGCTTACTGGCTGATGGATCCCTCGTTTCGCGGGCACAGCATAGAGTCCATTCTTGGTGAACGCGATGTGACCTTTGCCGAAGTCATTCGCGTCCTCGCCGAAACGATAAAGAAACCAGACTTATCTTACTTTGAGGTTCCGCAAGAAGAGATGCGACGCATGATGCTTGAAGCAGGAATGAGCGAAAGTTGGGCCAAGGCTTTCAATGACTTAAATGAGTCCATCGGCAACGGCACTTTCGCTGGAACAGTTCAACGCAGTCAGATCAACACGACGAACACTTCTTTAGAAGATTTCGCGCGCACGGTCTTCCTTGAAGCCTATACGAACGCCTTAAAAAATCAGGGAATTCACTCTTTAAATTCCTGGTCCGCGGAAAACGAAGTGCGTCCTTAGCAAAAAAAGGCTCTGGCTGGGGAAGCCAGAGCCAGACACTGTCTTTAAAGACAATGCTTAGGGGGCATTTTCAATAATGATCAAAGTGCTGAAAGTGTTAAACTTGATCGACTCTCCTGTTGAGGCGTTGACCCAAGTTTGGCCTTTGCTGTACTTCACTTGACCATTTTCATCCAGAACCGGAGTTCCATCGACATTCACTTCAGGCACAACGGCATTTTCTGTCGAAGCAACCATATTAAACACATATTCAGCCGATTGCTTGTCCTGACGAACGCAACCGCCAGAAGCTCTTTTACCCAACATGCTCATATAGCTAGGAGCTGCTTGGTGCAAAGCTAAGCCATTGTCGATATCAAAGAACACGGCAAAGGGCATATCTGAATCCCAAGAACTTGACTTATGATCTTTAGATAGAAACTTCGGTGTGTAAAATCCCGTCGGAGTTTGTGACCAATAGGACTTTGGCGGAGCACCCGCACAAGATCTATTCTTACGACGAAGTTCAAAACCCTCACGACCCGTTGAAATCTTCGTTTGATAAATCAACTGGGTATTTTCATAAACACGCAACGTTTGCGCCGTCGGGCCTTTTGCGGCTTTATTGACAACGATCACCAAACGGAAGTCTCGCATCCATGGTTTATCAACGAAATCTGTTTCTGAAAACTGACCGGCGAAATGCTCTGGCAAAACGGGGGTCACTTCCTTTTCATATTGCAAAGTTTCATTGTATTCAGACGAACTGTATTTACAGTCGTTGAAGGCATTTTTTATTTTCCCCAGAAATGACAGGGAATACGCCGACGGGCTGATCATCAGCGCGAATGCCACGATACCTAAACCTTTTACGTGCATGGTTGCTCCTCGTTATAAAGCTCAAAAATTGACAGACCCATAAGTCAAAGCAAGATGGTTGCCAACTTTTGTTAGAACAAACTGCAAATAAGCTGCCGTTGATTTTTTAGGCGAGAATTATTTTCGTGATTATTTCAGAGGTGACCAGAAGTTCGACAAGGTTGCGAGAGCCCGGGAACATTTATCCCGAGCCCCTTTTTGAGTGCAAGAACTAAGCGCTGCCAGCAAGTTTGCGTAATACATAGTGCAAGATACCACCGTTTTTATAGTACTCGAGCTCCACAGCTGTATCGATGCGTGATCGCACCAGAATTTCTTTGCTTGAACCATCAAGTCGCGTGATCACGACCTTGATGTCTTGCTGCGGTTTCATTCCTTTAGAAATACCGACGATATCAATTTTTTCCGAGCCATCAAGGGCCAGTGTTTTACGATCAACGCCAGCATGAAACTGTAGTGGCAGCACACCCATACCAATTAAATTTGAACGATGGATGCGTTCGAAACTTTCTGCGATCACGGCCTTCACTCCCAGCAAACGGGTTCCTTTGGCAGCCCAATCTCGGGAAGAGCCTGTTCCATATTCCTTGCCGGCAATAACTACCAAGGGAACCTTATCCGCCTGATACAACATTGCTGCATCAAAGATAGGCATTACGTCGCCACTTGGAATGTATTTCGTCATGCCACCTTCCACACCGTGCAACATTTCATTTTTTATGCGGATGTTGGCGAAAGTTCCGCGCACCATCACGTCGTCATTGCCACGGCGTGAGCCGTAAGAGTTAAAATCGTTTGCAGCGACTCCGCGAGAAGTTAAATATTTACCTGCCGGAGAATCTTTCTTAATGCTGCCAGCTGGGGAAATATGATCTGTCGTGATTGAGTCACCCAGGATGGCCATGATGCGTGCATCAGTGATTTCCTGCAAAGCTTCTGGTGTTTTTTGCATTCCTTCGAAATAAGGTGGATTCTTAATATAGGTACTGTCGTTCCAAGAATATGTCTGTGAAGTTGTCGTTTGAATGGCTTTCCAGTCTGCAGTTCCGGCAAAAACATTTCCGTAACGACTTTCAAACATTTTTACTTCAACTGCTTTATTCACAGCTTCTTGCACTTCTTGATTGCTTGGCCAGATATCTTTTAAATACACGGCTTTGCCATGTTGATCCTGTCCCAACGGTTCTTGAGTGATATCTAATTCCATGCTCCCCGCAATAGCGTGGGCAACAACCAGCATTGGTGATGCCAAGTAATTCGCTTTCACATGGGGATTAATACGACCTTCAAAGTTACGATTGCCGGAAAGAACCGAAGCCACAACCAAATTTCCTTTTTCAACGGCATTAGCGATCGGCGGTGGCAATGGACCCGAATTTCCAATACATGTGGTGCAACCATAACCCACTAAGTTAAAACCCAATTGGTCGAGATACTTCTGCACGCCTGATTTTTCTAGATAATCCGTAACAACTTGCGACCCTGGAGCCAAAGATGTTTTCACCCAGGGTTTTACTTGCAGGCCTTTTTCAACGGCTTTTTTTGCAACCAAACCCGCACCAATCATCACCGAAGGGTTCGACGTGTTCGTACAACTTGTAATCGCCGCGATAACGACATCGCCGTGTCCTAAAGAATAGGAAGCACCCGCAACAGGTACGGCCGAATTGTGCTTTGAACTTTTATCTGGGGCAACTTGAAAACCTGAAACCAACTGATGTTGAAAGTCGCTTTTGGCCTGGGTCAGAACTACGCGATCTTGGGGACGCTTCGGACCTGCAAGTGACGGCTCTACAGTGCTCATATCAAGACTTAACGTTTCAGCAAAGACATAGTCCTTTTCTTGAGCTTCGTTGCGCCACAAGCCTGTGTGCTTTGCATACGTTTCCACTAAAGCAACTGTGTGAGCATCACGACCTGATAAACGCATGTATCTTAAAGTTTCATCATCGACAGGAAAGAATCCGCAAGTCGCACCATATTCTGGCGCCATGTTGGCGATCGTCGCACGATCCGCTAAAGACATCGTCGCCAAACCTGGGCCGTAAAATTCCACGAATTTTCCAACAACACCTTTTTTTCGCAGCATTTGCGTGATGGTTAAAACCAAATCAGTTGCAGTTGTGCCTTCTTTCACTTTTCCTTCAAGGCGAAAGCCCACGACTTCAGGAATTAACATGCTTAGTGGCTGACCTAGCATAACTGCTTCTGCTTCGATACCACCAACACCCCAGCCCAACACTGACAATCCATTGATCATCGTCGTGTGACTGTCTGTTCCTACCAACGTGTCCGGAAATGCGTATTCGCCTTGCGCGGACTTTTGCTTCCAAACCGTTTTTCCAAGATATTCTAAGTTTACTTGATGGCAAATACCGGTTCCTGGCGGAACGACTCTGAAGTCTTGAAAAGCGTTTTGACCCCATTTCAAGAAAACATAACGTTCGTGATTTCTTTCAAATTCCATTTTGACGTTTTCATCAAAAGAACTTGGTGTGGCAAAAGAATCCACCATCACCGAGTGGTCAATGACTAGATCGACGGGTACCAGAGGATTGATTTTTTTGGGATCTCCGCCTAAAGCCGCCATCGCATCGCGCATGGCTGCTAAGTCGACCACGGCAGGAACGCCGGTAAAGTCCTGCATCAAAACACGAGCGGGGAAAAAAGAAATTTCTCGCAATAAAGATTTCGGATCCATGCTTAACAAAGAATCAATGTCTTCTTTGCTAACGTGCAGACCATCTTCATGGCGTAAAAGATTTTCTAAAAGCACACGCACTGAAATTGGCAGTTTTTTTAGATTGGGATGAGAAATTTTTTGCAGGTTAAATATATGATATTCTTTGCCTGCGACCGTTAACTTTTCTTTGGTTTTAAAACTGTCCTTGGACTGAATGTGCATAAGAGGCTCCTTGCCTCTTAATTCCACTCTCCTCTAAGGAATTTATCAAGCCAAAAGGACCCGATCTGGGTTTTCACATCACTCACTTTTCCCTCTCGCACATAGCGCATTAGGTCCTGTGGTGGTACTTCGACAACCTCAATAAATTCCCCATGATCCAACTGTCTTTGCGACAGATTCGTATCCTGCGCTAGGAATAAATCAATGTGTTCATTTGAATAACCAATGACTGGATGAATTGTAGTCAAAAACTTCCAATCTTTGGCTTCATATCCAGTCTCTTCTTTCAGTTCCCTCTTGGCCGTATCCAGAGTCACTTCGTTGGCGTCGCGCTTTCCCGCAGGGAACTCTAAAAAAACCTGTTTTACGGCATGACGGTATTGATGGACCATCACGACATTTCCATTAGGTAAAAGCGGAATAATCATCGCAGCCCCGGGATGCAGAATGTATTCGCGCGTATATATTTTTCCATCAGGAGCTTGGACCTGGTCGCGTTCAATCTTCAGAAATCGACCTGTAAAAATTTGTTGCGACGAAATAACTTTTTCTTCGAGATGTTTCATAGGCCTAGGATCTCATACCGAGACCTTATTGTCTCAATATTATTCCTAGACGAAAGATCACTCGTCCTTTGTCTAAAATGTGTATAATGGAGGTTGCTCGAAAAACTTTATTAAATGACTCTAAAATAGAATGTGAATTGGAAGAGTCGATTCACTCGTGATCAGGAGGATCTTCTATGAAGACTTTAAATAAAGTAGGTCTGTTTATTTCGACCGTGCTTATTGTCTCCGCGTTTTCCGCACAAGATGCCAATGCTCAACGTCGCGGTGGTGGCCGTGGCCTAGGTGGCGGCGATATGGCATTGGGCCTGGGAATCTCGACGGTCTCTGCAGGACAAAGTGATTTGAATGGTGCAATTGATGACGCCGTCACCGCCGGTGCCAGCGTAAAAAATTTGGGAAGCGCTTGGGAGTTCTATGCGAACTGGAGCTATCGCTTCACAGGCACAATGTATTCATTTGTTTTCCGTCCTTCGTATTTCACGCAAAAAACGGATGGTTCGGGCCCCGGTGGCAACTATGACTATGCCCTTTCCGGATTTACTGTGTTCCCGATTTTCCGCCTGCACCCTTTAGAAAACTCGTTTATTAAGTTTTATATGCAGACCGGTCTTGGCTATGGCAACTTGTCAGGCTCTATCACGGCCGGGGGACGCAATCTAGATTTTAAAGGCAGTGCCTTTGGCGCTATGGGTGGTATCGGAGTTGAATTCTGCTTTACAGATTCTCACTGTATGACCGTCGAAGGAAACATCCGTTACATGCCGATTGAAAGAAATCTGACTTCTGGTGGCAACTGCTCAAGCGGTTCAGATATTCCAGGTATTAGTCAGTGTGGTGGTTCCGGTGAAGTTGAAAGAAATAACAACGACTTGCAGACCACAATGTCAGGCGTGCAAGGTCTTATTGGCTACACAATGAACTTCTAATGTATTATTAAATTTAGTCTGGAAATTTTGTGCCTATTTGAAAGCCCTCTTCTTAGAGGGCTTTTTTCATTTCAAAGCCGCGCTTTTTAATTTTGGCGCCGACCTTGGCAATGGCTTCAATTGCCGGTCTTAGCTCATGGCCTAGATCGGTTAACGAATATTCCACTGATGGCGGTGACGTCGGCACCACTTGGCGAATGATCAAACCGTCTTTCTCTAAACGTCTTAATCTTTCCGTAAGAACTTTTGCCGAGACGCCTTCAATGTCCGCCTTCAGCTCACTAAAGCGACGTGCTTCATCTCGCAAGTACCAAATAATATTCGGTGTCCATGTGCCACCCACAAGCTTCATACATGTCGTTAGCGGACAGGTGCCTTCAGCAGGAGGAGCGACCTTGTTTTTTCTTCTGCGCAACATCGAGATCTCACTTTTTAAGTTTCTAAATCGTAACTTCAATGTATGGTTACTAAGAGTTACCTTATATCCAAAAGTGATCTTACATGCTAGTCTATTGACGCGCATTGAGGAGATTCTATGTGGCAAAAAAATGCATTCACGGAAAAAGTCGGCCTGCAATGGCCTATTATTCAAGGTCCTTTCGGCGGAGGCTTGTCTTCCGTTGCTTTGACGGCTGCGGTTTCTAACCACGGGGGCCTCGGCTCTTTTGGAGCGCACTATATGACTCCAGCCCAAATTGAAGAACTTTGTCAGGATATTCGCAAGCAAACCAACAAGCCCTTTGCGGTAAATTTGTGGGTGTCGGATCACGACCCTGCGGCAGAAAATATTACGCCCGCACGTTTTGAAGAATTTAAATCTTACTTAAAGCCTATTTATGAAAAACTCGGTGTGGCCCTTCCCGCCTATCCACAAAAGTTCGGTGAAAAATTTGAAGAGCAAGTCGAAGCGATTTTAAAGTCTCGGCCTCCGGTCTTTAGTTTTGTCTTTGGCGTGCCGGCGAAAGAAATTCTGCAGGAGTGTCGCAAGAATAAAATTCTGACAGTCGGCACCGCAGTCACTGTCGAGGAAGCCTTGGCATTGGATGATGCAGATGTTGATGTCATTGTCGCGTCAGGTTTTGAAGCCGGTGGTCACCGCGGGGCTTTCTTAAAAGCTGCAGAAGATTCTTTGATGGGCACGATGTCCTTACTTCCCCAAGTGGTTGATCGTGTGCACCGACCGGTGATTGCTGGCGGCGGCGTCACTGATGGGCGCGGGATTGCGGCATCTTTGATGTTAGGTGCAAGTGGCGTACAAATTGGGACAGCCTTTTTGGCCTGTGAAGAGTCGAATGCAACAGCTAACCATAAGAATCTTTTGCGCTCGAAAAAGTTATTACCGACGAAATTAACTCGCGCTTTTTCTGGACGACTTGCGCGTGGGATTGAAAATAAAATGATGCATGAAATGGGACAAGATCTTACGAAGATCGCGCCTTATCCTGTACAAACTTGGCTTACCCGCAATTTCAAAGATGCAGCGGCCACTCAAAATGCCTGGGACTATGTCGCTTTGTGGGCCAGTCAGTCCTTCCCACAAATCAAACATCACAAAGCGCAGGATCTTATGACCTCGCTCATCCAAGAAACAGAAATTGCCTTACAAAGATTTTATTCAGGACCGGGCAAGTAAACCCACTCGCCCTTGCCATCGCGCAAGCAGAACACTTTCACGCGCTCTTCAAACCAAGATCCCAGATTGATTGAGCGCACTTTTTGTCCTTCAACATCAACCATGTGGTCGTCAAAGACATGCATGTGGCCTGAGATAATAATATCAAACGGTTTTTCCAAGTACGCCTTCGGAGCATGCTCACGAATCATTTGCACTAAAGAGTCTTCATTGCTGGCCCGGTAGTGGCCCGTTCGCGCGCGGGATTTTTTACTGGCTTTATTCCCGATATGATCCCAGAAACGCCCAGGCAAGATCGCTCCTAAAGGTTTGACGAACGGATTGCGAATGATGCTGCGGTATTTTAAGTATTTAACATCATTCAGATTGATTAAATCTCCGTGCTCAACACGCACGCGCACACCATCAATCACATAGTGCTGGGCTTCGACAAAAACTTCCACGCCCAGTTTTTTCTGAAAGAAACCTTCGACATGCACATCGTGATTGCCTTCAATATAAGTAATCCGCGCACCGGCTTTTTTTAAGTCCTGCAGGGCTTCCATAAGAGGTTGAAACTTTTTAGCAAAGTATTCATGCCCACCCACCCAAAGATCAAAAATATCACCTAAAAGAAAAAGATGAATATTTGCAGGGTTTCGCCCCTGCAAAGAACGCAAAAAGCGCAACAGGATTTTCCCATTGCGCTCATCTGCGGATTTTAAATGAATATCAGATAGAAACCAGGCTTCCACTATTCTTTATTCAAATCGAAACCTTGTTTTTTGCGAATGAACGCTGGAACTTCAAGGTTTTGGCTAGAAAATGGAGAACTTAGAACTTCGCGAGCCATGCGGCGCGCCTCATCCAACGATTGTTGTTCTTGATCAACGTTCATTGAAAGTTGCTCTGGATTGTTGTGACGAGCTTTCAAATCTTGGCTTTCTTTGAATGCGCGTGCTTTTGCCAACAACATATCGCGTGGAGAAACTGCTGTTTCAACTTGCGGAGCAATCGGCGTAGCAACTTCCATCGTCGGCGCTGGTTGCGGCTGTTGCACTGGAGCTTGCGGCATCATGTTTTGTGCTGCTTGTTGCGCCATTTGTGGAGTTACAGCTGGAACTGGCGGAATCACAACTGTTTCATGCATTGGCGCCACTTCTTGATGCGGCACTGGTTGCGTGAAAGTCATAACTTGTGATTGCACAGTTGCGATCGGTGGCAATTCTACCGGCGCCATTTGCTGTGGCATTTGCGGCATAGTTGGCATCATCGGCATTTGTGGCATTTGAGGCATCTGCGGATATTGCGGCATCTGTGGGTACTGAGGCATTTGCGGCATCGGCGGCATTTGCGTGTTCATTTGCATGTTGCCGAACTGAGCTGGCGCTTGAGGATTCAAGAAGCTTTGCATTTGTTGCACTTGAGCCATGTCGTTCACAAGTTTCACTTCATGCGCATCAAAGCCCGTAGCGATCACAGTGACACGAACTTCATCGCCCATGCTTTCGTCGATCACGGCACCGAAGATGATTTCTGCGTCTTCGTGAGCCGCTTCAGTGATCAATGTCGAAGCTTCATCAACTTCATACAATGAAAGATCTGGTCCACCAGTCACGTTGATGATGATTCCAGTAGCGCCATCAATTTTTACATTCTCAAGTAAAGGAGAAGAGATCGCCGCCGTAGCAGCTTCAACCGCACGGTTGTCACCGCGAGCTGCACCCGTCCCCATGATCGCGATACCTTTAGACGACATAACAGTGCGGATATCCGCGAAGTCCAAGTTGATCAAACCGCGGATGTTAATAAGATCCGAGATCCCTTTAACCGCTTGCAAAAGAACTTCGTCCGCTTTCTTGAAAGTCTCAAGAAGTGGAGTTCTTTCTGCTGCAATCGAAAGAAGTTTTTGATTTGGGATTACGATTAACGTATCGACATTTTCTTTTAGCTCTTGAAGGCCGCCTTCAGCATGCTTTCCGCGTTTTTTTCCTTCAAACAGGAAGGGCTTAGTGACTACACCAATTGTTAAGGCGCCAAGTTCGCGCGCAATTTTCGCAACAACCGGAGCGCCACCTGTCCCAGTTCCGCCACCCATACCCGCAGTGACGAAGACCATGTCCGAGCCTTCCAATTTTTCTACAATCTCATTATATGATTCAATCGCTGCACGACGACCCACATCTGGGTTTGCGCCTGCGCCCAAGCCTTTAGTCAAATCCAACCCAAGTTGGATTTTATTCGGAGCTTTATTGGCATTCAAAGCTTGGATATCTGTGTTGGCTACGATGAACTCAACACCCGTCATTTCAGACTCGATCATCGTTGTGACTGCGTTACTTCCGCCACCGCCGACACCGATCACTCTGATGTTTGCACCAATGTTGATATTTTCTTCTAATTCAAACATTCGATCCTCCCCACTGAATCCAGCGCTGTCGCATTCTGCCGTCGCGCCACCAAGTAATTTTTAAAAAATCTGTCCAAAAAAATCTTTGATCTTTTTAGTGATCCCATCAAGGGACTCACCTATGTTCACC
>CAMLMF010000018.1 GCA_946480995.1 uncultured Bdellovibrio sp.
GGAAGTGGTTGTATATCTCAAGATCTAGATTGCTTAAGAAAAATATCTTAGCAGTTTTGCTCAAAGCCAAAAATCTTTTGTACTGATACCCTCCGGAGTTCATGGATTGAATGGGCGGAGTCAGATGTAAAGTTGCTAATTTTGACAAGTGAAATCTACGTCCTTTTTTAAAAAGACGATAGCCTAAATCTGTATCTTCGAAACCATAAGACACAAAAGCCCTGCGAAATCTTCCGACAGAGAAAAAGTCTTCTTTACTAAGCGCAAGACAGTATGTGCAGGTGTACTTCCAGAAGTAGGGCATTTCGGACCATTTATCATGGTTAAAGTAAGGCCCCCAATAAGATTCTTCCTCAACATATGTATCTTTAATTAAGTTCAACTGCTTTTGATTGACGTAGGAATTGCTTTTTTCTGGTTTAATATGATGTCTTACGTACTGTATGACGTCGTTATTTTTGAAACACTGTTCAAGATCAAATAGAAAGTTCTCGGGAACTAATATATCCGAGTCGAGGAATATTAAATGTGTTCCCTTCGCGTTGTTTGCTCCAATATTTCGACAGAGTCCCGCACGAAAGACAGGCTTTTCAAATGGCTTTGTAACTGGTTTGGGCCAGTAAAAATACCGCAAGTTTCCAGTAAGTCCTTCGCTTGTCAAAAATGAATCAATAAAGATTGCAGAGTCATCCGAACTGCCGTCATCTACAATTATAATTTCGTACCATTCGCGCGAAATATTCTGCTGAAGAATGTGCTTAATGACGTTCGATAAAAAATGTTTTGAATTATAGGTGGGAATAATGAAGCTATATCTAATTTCACTGTTGTTGCTCTTAAGCTCTATTTTAGGAGAATCTAACAAAGGCTCTAGATCAAGACTCGCATCAATATTTTCGTCATACAGTTCTAGGCCCGGAAGTGGCCGGACCTGTAGCTTTGGAAATGTCTGCTTAAAGAATCCGGCTATCTTGGCAACTTCTCGTGCCCTTAGAGAATCTTGGTCCTTGGACACATAGGGCGCAAAAACAAAGTACAGATCGGCATCGGATTGTTCAGAAAACAGTTTCCCAATATTTTCGAAATCCGAACTTTTGTTTGCCCTTAGAATAAATCGATATTGAAAATTTACGTTCTTTAAATTTGCAATTGCGTTTCTGATTTCACTCGAGTGAGAAAAGTAAACATGAACCTCTGTGAGATCCTTGGCGTAGGGTTGCACTTCGGAAAGTTGTCCAGCGGAACACTTTATAGCAACTCTTAACGTTGTGGCTTTAATCTCAGACATAAGAAAATCGAAAAAGTCTTGAGACGATATGTTCCAGTCTATTTGTATCATCTTCGACTGAGAAAATTGTGCCTTTTTTACCCCGTCCAGATAAGCCGTAAGACTTTTTCCTGGATGATAAGTCAGGGTGTAAATCGAAGCAATAGACATCAGAGGCCGTTCCTATTTGCTTGTTACGATGGCTATCAAAGTATCAAAATAATCATTGGTGTTTGGGCAGGAGTCTGATCCGTTCGTGCAAATTCTGATTTTAAAACACTCAGCATTTGTTCCGCACACTGCCGCCTTGTCTGCAGGAAATCCAGCCTCCAAAACAGACGCTGTGGGAGGGTTGACTAAGTTTGGCAACCACACTTTAGGAGCGGATAGCTGGGCGTAAGCTTTTGGAAGAAATGAGAACTCTAAGTTAAAAGATGGGAAAAAGCTGGCATAAGAGCGCTCTGATGACTCAATTGAAATTTCTTTGGTAATTAAATAGTTAGGGCTTTTAGCAAGACAATATCTGAACTGATTGTTCACGCAAATCTCGTCTGTGGGTAAACACATAAGAAGAGCGTTTACTGTGACGGGGGTTAGTCCCGGAACAGAACAGCTTGGAGTTCGCTTGGCTGTTGAACGACCTTGCTGAATAACCTGTGATATTTGGATTGTTGCTTGATAGCCAAGAATTCGTGTCTTGAGACGTGTAACACCTTTGTTAAAATTTTGTATGGAAATCATGATGCTGCCAAGCAAAGTGACAATAACGACACTTAGAATCAAACAAAAAAGAATAACACTTTGGCCTCTTTTTCCCATATTAGATCCTATCTTTGTGGAAAGAGATAAAGATTACCGAAAATTCTTTCATAAGGCGTCCCTGGAAGCACACTTCTAGGATCTTCATCATTGATAATCTGGTTTGAAAAAGTGACTCTGGTTTTAAGATTTACATCCTTGAAAGTGGCTTTGCCTGCGACCGAGCATCCAGCAACCCCATTCGTGATATCTGTTTGCGGGCAGAAGTTCCAATCGCTAGTTTTTTCAGAAAGGAAACGACGAACTGTAATTGAAATTTCCACTGACGTTAACTGCGGATCGGTGCCCAATGATCTTTCAAAATTTCCCACCGAAAACTCAACTACCTTATCGAAAAAAAGCCCAGAGTATTTAGCAGAAAGATTTCCCGCTTTGGCTGAATCAATAAAGATAACGCCTGAAGTTGTCGGCGTTGGACGCGCATAAAAAATTGCTGTTTGAATATATTCACTACGTGGAGGCGTTTGGTGACCTCCATTTTCGCGTAGGAAGACCGCGATGGTTTCTACCTGCCCTGGATTTGCGGCCATGGATCTGCCGTCAAATTGGATAATTTGACCGGCCCCCGCTGCTTGTACTGTGTTATTGAGAGAAACCGCTGACTCTGCAATATCCACAGCCAAACTCAAGTTTCTTTGTATTCCAAATGTGGCTCCTAAAAGTGCCTCTTCCGTGTCCACATTTAGAACGATTTCTTGATAGTTTTTATAAAAAGAAACCGCTAGAAAAGAAGCGACCGAGATAGTGATCGCCAATAAAAACGAAGCAACCAAAACTTCAGTCATTGTGTAGCCGTGATTATTTCGTGTGTTCATGGCTCTATATTACTAAAAACATTGAAATTCTGTCTATTTAAATATAATCCTCGACCATGGCCATTCCCGTTCCCGGCGTATCTATTGGTATCGTCTTTCACAACGAGCAAGAGCGAATTTCAAAGTGCCTAGCTGCGCTATTAAGCGCGTATCGCACCTATCAGCTCACAGCGCAGGCGTTACCGACGGAGTTTATTTTTGTTGATAATAGATCTACGGACGAAAGCTGCCGTGTGGTCGAGGAATTTTGTATCGAAAATGCTCTGCCTTATCAATTGTCCATTAGTGAGACAAATAATATGGCACGGTCTCGCAATAAAGTTTTATCACTTTGCAGATATCAGTATCTTCTATTTCTTGATGCGGACTGCTGCCCAGCGGACAACTGGCTTTGTAAATATCTTGAAGTGGTCAGAGAACTTAAAGCAGAGCGCTGGGCTGCCATCGGTGGGGAAAACTTCCCACCTTTAGCAGAAAATAGAACTTTGTACCATTGCCAGAAATTGTTGAAAAAAAATCCGCTGCTTTTTCTAAACTCAACGCAGCTTCTGGAGGCTGAAAAAAACAAGGAGGTTTTACATGTCCCAACGTGTAACGTCCTTTATAAAGCCGAGGTTTTGAAAGAACTTGGCGGTTTTCATGATTCTTTCGTTCGCGTGGGGGAGGATCTTCAACTAAGTGCCAGACTTATTCAAAACGATTGGAAAATTATTTTTGCCGAGGGCCTTGGGGTTGAACACTTTGACAGAACGGACTTTAAGGGCTGGCTCTTAAAGTGTTTACGCTATGGGTCCGTTCAGCCGGAAATTCTGTTTTCTTATCCTAAAGCGACCAGTCGAATGCGTTGGATACCATTTTTAGTAATTATTCTTTTAAGTGCACTGACTGTCACGTCACCTTGGATAGCGACTATCGGAATTTTGGCGATGGCGATTTTTGTTCCAGTGCTGATTTCCGTGTTAAACGGGACCTTGAAAAATTTGGCACCTTGGATCGTTTTTCTTAATGGGACGATTATTTTCTATTGTCTTGGCTATGTCCTTGGATTCTGTAAAACAGTTTGGCCAATATCAAAACTGCAAAGTGCAAAAACAGTAAGTGAAGTTGAGTAAATATCTGCAATGACATTTTTTCTTTAAGCAAACTGAACTTCGCGGACCGCGTCTCTGTGGCAACTCCAAAAAGAGCCTGCGCACGGCCACTGAACCAGGCACGACGAACAAATTTCCCCAGAGAAGAGTGACCCACATGTATAACGTCCATCACTGGCGAATAAAAAGTTCTATTTCCTGAATCTTGAACGTGCTTAATAAAAACTGAGTCCTCGCCACCCCAGGGAATGTTCACCGGAAATAATGTTTGTGCAAAAATATTTCGTGAAGCCAAAAGAGCGCCTCCAGGAAGAAAGCGAGCTTCTGTGGCAAAGTCAGAATGCCTTGTGCCCCTAAGGCCAGACTGAATCCAGAGATTAGCCAAAGTGTTTGCCGTTGCCGCGACCTTATTGATTTTGCTTGGATTTAAATATGCGCCACCGACTATGAATGGAATTTTAAATGTCTCGGCTAATTTTAAAATGTTTTCAAAATAACGAACATCCGGAAGTAAAACGTCATCATCGATTAGCAGAATATAGTTCCCAGTCGCTGCGAGCACACCTTGGTTTCTGGCATTGCTAACATTATTTTCGGGAATTCTAACGACTTTTACTGTGGGCTCTTTGTTTATGAAGTTTTCCAAGGATTGAGAGTCGTTCGGCACGGCTAAGATGATTTCAAATTTTTCCGTGGACAGACTTTGTTGTAAGCAAGAATTGACGAGGTCCTTTTGGCGAACCCCGATGTGCTGAGAAGGAATAACAACACTTAACAGGACGCTCACTCGATGGCTCTGAAGTAGTTAGAAAAAATGCTTCTTAAGAATAAAAAGCCGTCAGATACAATCGAAAGTTTTGATCTGCCAATGCGCTCATCGTATTGAATTGGAATTTGTGAAAATGGCAGGCGGCTTTTTAATACCATCACCGTAAAGGCGATTGAAAAATTAAGTCCATCTTCTTTTAGTGCAATAATTTTCGGGGTCAGTTCTTTTTTAAAAATCCTAAATCCTGTACAGGCGTCTTGAATCTTAACCGCAAATAACAACTGCAAAAGATGTGCGTAAAGCCAATTGCCTAAGAAACGAGTCCTTGGCATTTCGTTCTTCTTGGACATGCGATTTCCGAACACAATCGCAAGATTCTTTTGTGTAATTTCTTGAAACATTAATTCTAAATCAGCAGAGTTGTATGTTCGGTCCAAATCCAAAAAAGTGAGATATTGACCCCGCGCCATTTGGAAGCCCTTTTTTAAAGCGCCACCATAGCCAAGACACGTTTGATTTTGCAAAAGGATCACTTCCGGATAGCCCTTAAGCAGTTTGACAGAATCGTCTGAAGAGCCGTCATCAACAACGATGATTTCAGCATTCTGATTTTTTGTTTGTGCGATAAGACGAGGAATCACAACCGGAATGGAGTCGGCTTCGTTCAGGCACGGAATTACAATAGAAATCGTCGGAGATGTAGAATTCATTAGAGTGATATATGATCTTATTCTGCTCTAGAAAGCACGCAAATTTTATCTTGATTTTTCCATGGGTGGCGCTGAAAAATGGGTAGGACAGAGGATGATTAATGTTAGAACTGACTTATAAAAATCACTTCAAATTCGGTTTTAACGGCGTGCCATTTTCTCGACGCTCCTCTGCGCAAGATGTCTGGTTTGCAGAGTTCGGGCGCATCGAACGTCCACCGGGGTCATTTAAGCAAGAATGCATAGCAACAGCAAAATTGATCGCGGAGCGTGCCAATGCGCCTCTGTGGCTTCTGTTTTCAGGGGGGATCGACAGCGAGGTGATGCTGCAATCTTTCGTCGCGGCGGGTGTTCCATTTAATGTAGCCATCAATCGCTTTGCCAATAATTTAAATATTCATGATGTATCTTATGCGGTCATTGCTTGCGAAAGCTTAGGCGTTCCTTACACAATTTTTGATCTGGATATCGAAGATTTTTGGCGCACAAAGTTTTTAGACTATATCCACAAGTCAGAATGCTGTTGGCCTGCGTTAACTTCGACGATGTGGTTGATGGAGCAAGTGCCTGGATACCCCGTACTGGGAAGCGGAGAATGCTTTTTAGAAAAAGTCGTTCCGGCCGGCTACATACCCGGGGAGTCTCCTTACGAACCGTCGGATTGGTTTTTGCGAGAACGAGAACGAATTGCCAGCTGGTACAGATTCCTGCAGACGATTAACAAACCAGGCTGTGCAGGTTTTTATCAATACACACCTGAGTTCATACTCTCTTTTCTGCAAGATCCCCTTATTAAGGACTTAACTAGCAGCAAAATTGTTGGCAAGTTGACGACGCAATCTTCAAAGGCCAAGTTTTATGCGCAACATTTTGAGCTCTTGCCGCGAACCAAGTACAGTGGCTTTGAAAAAGTAAACTCTTTGAATCTTTATTATCAAGATGTCGCAAGAAAGCATTTTCCGCATCATGATCAAATTCAGAAAATGCCCTATGGTGATCTTGTGAAGCATTTGCGTGGAAACTTAAAATGAACTTAGAGTTAACTCACGAAAATCATTTTAAGTATTTTTACGATCAGGTTCCTTTTGGATTTCGAAAATCTCCACAGCAAATCTTTTCAGTTTCCTATGGAAAACCCAGGAAAGCTTTAAATTTTCCGGAAGCTTGCGAAGAGCAAAGTCGTTTGCTTTATGCCAAGGGCCATCATCGTATTGGGATTTTGCTATCAGGAGGCGTAGATAGCGAAGTGGCGTTGCAATCCTTCGTACGGCAAGGTCTGCCAGTTAAAGCGTACATCGGCAAAATGCACAAAGACTATAATATTCACGACATGTCTTATGCCGTGATCGCCTGTGAAAAGATGCTCGTTCCGTATAAAATCATCGATTATGATTTTGAAAAAATGATGGACGAAAAAGGTCAGCAGTACGCAGAAATATCGCAGTGCTTTTCCCCACAATTGATCGCCGTGATGTATCTGATGGATCAGATCTCAGAATATGTCGTGGTCGGTGGCGGTGACTGTGTTCTTGTTCCAGGGACTGGCGGTGAATGGTTTCTAAGAGAAAGAGAAAGAGTGGCCTCGTGGTACAAGTTCTTGCAAAGTCGCCATCGTGAGTCCTGCGTAGGATTTTTTCAATACACTCCTGAAGTGATCCACGCCTATATGCAAGATCCATTGGTGCAAAAGAATATTCGCTCTGGTCACGCCTTTGAAACTTCGGCTGATTTTAAGTTAGAGTTTTATCAGCAGTATTTTGATTTAATTAAACGAAAAAAAATGACAGGCTTTGAAAAGATACAAGATCTGGATTATCGCTATAGATCAGAGCTAAAAAAAGTTTATGGGTCTTGTGATCAAGACTTTAAAACAGCCATAACGGAATTTACTAAGGCGTAAGGCCATAGTATTTATAAATTCTTTCTCGCTGCTCGGGAATGTTCATTTCCGTAATGATAGAATCAATCGTTTCCTTGGGCCACTGTCTGAACGAAAAGAAATTCAGAGTGAATATAACGTGAATACGATCTGCTTCGGACGTGTTTGTGATGTGATGTAGGCGACGAGCATTAAGTACATAAAGACTGCCGTCGGGTTCAAAAAAATACGGCTTTCCATTCACATGCATCAAGCAATCTGGATTGGACTGTAAAGGAATATGGATGTTTAAAACGTATTTTCCATCGGTGTGCGGCTGCATTTTTATTCCTGGTGCCGCATTTAGAATACGCCCGCGAAAAGCGTTTAGGGGCTGCAAAGCCGCAAAAAGATAGTCTAACTTTTCCCCGTACTCATTTTTTTTCGTAATAAATTTCGATTTGCGATAATGCGTTGGCTCGCCTTCGCCTGGGATAAAAGTAAACTGATCTATGGCATCGTACAGCGGGTTGCTTTCGTCTTCGTACTGTAAGCCGATCCCTTTATATCTTTGGCCGTGCGTATCTTTTTCTTTAAGACTTACTGTCTGGATGATCTCAAAACAGTCCCGCTTAAGTTTTGCAAAATCAATATTCAAGGGGACCTTAAGAACATCAAAATCATTCTCTGCGTAGTGTTTTTGAATGTCTTTAAGTTCACATTGAATCAAACTATGAAATCCTTTTTTCTAGATTCAAAACCATAATGTTGTGGGGACCGAACTCATAGGCACTGGTTTCAGCCCCAGGGACGAAACCCAGTTTGTCATAGTAATCCATATTTATCAATCGAGCCATGGTCCAAAGACGCTTCAGCGTTGGTATCGCTACAATTTCCTTTTTTCCTTCTTGAAATAGCAGGCGACTGATTCCTTTGCCTCTGTGATTCGCCTGGACACAAATCCCACGCATTCTTGCCTCAAGCAAAGAGGTTTGCGAAAAGCTCACGACCCCAACCAGGTGGGAATTTGCATACGCCCCGTAAAAAAGTGGAGTGAAGTCACGCAGGGACATGTCAATTTCGCCAGCACTGTTAATGCACGCCACCGGTTCTATGGGGCTTTGTCTGCCGGGCCAGAGATGTTCGGCCCAGAAAGTCTTTGCGACTTCGAACGAAATTTTTTCTACGTGCATAAAAATCTCAATTCAAAAATTAAATATTTTTGCAGATAAAGCTGACTTGGCGTCCGGATTTTTCTTTATCGCGTCTGTAGGAATGAAAGTCCATGGAGGTGACGGTGTCAATATGCAGATCAAAGACATTTTCTGAAGAAACGCGATTCTGCTCCAGTTGCATTTTGACGACTAAATTTAAATCCACCAAGGATTTTTTGTTTTCCTGCTCTTGGACAATTAAAGAACGTTCAGCAGCACTTAACGGACCAAGACTTGAAACAATTTGATCGCGAACATCGACATCAACTTGAAAACTGTTCTTTTGAATATGCGGACCAATCAATACCTGCAAGTTTTCAGCTTTAACACCTGCGTTTGTCAGGGCTTGGATGGTCTTAGGGATAATGCGCGTCGCTACCCCACGCCATCCAGCATGCACACCAGCGATCACTTGGGTTGCGGGGTCAAAAAGAAACAGCGGAACACAGTCTGCCGTAATCACACACAGAGCCAAACTTTTTTGGGAAGTATAGTGAGCGTCTGCCAAAACTTGATAATCCAAAGAGGAGTCATTGGACTTAACTACGGCATCGCTATGTATTTGTTTAAGACGAACAAAATCAAACTGTGAATAATTTTTTTTAAGGGCATCATACTGACTGTTGATGTTTCCCATTAGAACGGTGAGGTGAGGCGTGCGCAGTTCATAACCCAAAGGAGTTTGTTCAATATTCATACTACAACCCCCATTTTTTTATCAGCACAGCCACGTCTTCCGGCCAATCCTTTTTGAAAGTCATGCGCTCTTTCGTTTTCGGGTGAGTGAACGCCAGTTCTGCGGCATGCAGAAGAAATCGCTGCAATTGTCGAGCATCTTCTTGAATAGAGCGCGCTTCGATATTTTTAATTTTCTTATCAGCCCCGTAAAGAACGTCACCCATGATTGGCAGACCATTTTCTGATAAGTGCACGCGGATTTGATGGGTGCGGCCTGTTTCAAGTTTTAGCTTCAAATAGCTCATGCCACTTTTGCGTGCTAAAACTTCATAATGGGTCACGGCCCACTTTCCAGCCTCAGGGGCTTCATCCTGTTCGCCTAAAGGTTTTCGATCATCTCCCAAGACGGACGCATATCTTTTTCGATCCACAGGATGACGAGCTAAATAACTTTTAAAAGTTCCTGACAGAACTCGCGAGGTGCCAATGGCGACGGCATAATAAATCCGATGTGTGCTGCGCTCTTTAAATTGTTTGGTTAAGTCTTCGTGGGCCTTGTCATTTTTTGCGACGACAATGATTCCACTGGTCTCTTTATCCAGACGATGCACGATGCCAGGCCGCTCTTCGCCAAATTTCATGGAAAGATTCTTTGTGTGTGCAAGCAAAGCATTGACCAAGGTGTCTTGGGCGTGTCCCGCTGCTGGATGCACGACTAAGCCAGAAGGTTTATTAATGACAATCAGGTCGTCGTCTTCAAACAAAACATCTAACTTGAAATCATAAGGCTGCAATTCCGTAGGCACAGGCTTAGGTAAAATCACTTCAATGACGTCGTTTTCTTTGACTGCCATAGATGCTTTAGCTTCTTTGCCGTTGACCGTAACGGCAGAGGAATCAATCAGGTAACTGGCCCGGGAACGCGTGCCGATTTCCTCGATAAGTGCTAACGCCTTATCCAGTCTTAACCCGTGCATATCCGCAGTGACGACCAAATTTATTTTTGAGGAGTTCAGATTATTTTCCAAGACCCTTGAAGTTTTTCATATAAGAATCTGCGACCTTCTTGTCATCAAGACCCAGTGCTTTTGCGATTTGCACTACGTAACCTCGGACAAAAACGATAACAGGCAGATTGGCAGCATCCATATTTTCAATCGCTGTGACGTAATAAGAATTGATCTTAGTGATTTCACTTAAGCGTTGTGGAGTCAGCTGTTTGTATTCACGAACTTTTTTTAGATCTGCGCCGGTCCAATCGTTGCGCGCAGAAATTTCTGCTTCAAAAGCAGCATCTTTTTTATAGACCGGATCTTTTGTTTTTTCAGGTTTTGGTTCTGGAAAAACTTGTTTGCTGGCTTCAAGGACAGAGGCATAAGTCAGATCATTCAAAGAAGAACGACCACTTAACAAACGTTGATCATAGATATTGCGTAAAATTTTATTGCCCAAAACTTGATAGGCTTCTTCGATCAGAACCAAAAGCTCGCGGGCTTCCTGGTCAGAAAAAATAGTATAGATCGCGATGTTTTCGCCAGAATAAGTGGCACGCGCACGTTCATACGCCGTCGTCACCTCGTGCTGTGGAGCATTGGCTGCGACTTCAAGGATTTCGTAATAGTTATAACGTGACGGTAGTTGCATCGTAGCTATTATACTACGGCGCGAAGTTCCTCAGGATCAATAAGTTGTTTGCATGTTGACCAAAATTGTCCGGCGATGGACGTGAAAGGCTGAGCTACCAAGACGTGTTCATGGTTGCGGATCGACTGCCACACCGCATTGTCGTAATCCACAGGGCCGACATAATCAATACCAAGGTCGTAGTACTTATTGCAGACGCTCTTAATTGAATGTCCCAGGTCCGCATTGGTTTGGCTGCGTGAGGAATTCATAATCAAGCGCACGGGCTTCGATGAAAGGGCCTCAAAGAAATCATAATTCAAACCATTTTGATCTTTCAGGAATGAACGGAATGAAAATGGTTTTTGCAAAGTTCTTTGACGGTGGTTGCGCAAAGTAGAAATCATATTGCTGTAAGCATCCGGAGTCGCATCCGCCTTCAAGGCATGACAAACGTAAGCTTCAATAAAGCGGTATGTCTTTTCGACGCTTGTTGGTTCTGGTGTCGTGACCAAGAATTTTTCATCCGCAGCTTTAAATAATTCCAAGTGCGGCTCCAAAGCGCCCGCTCCCAAATCGACGATCACATAATTAGCACGAATGTTTTTTAGCTGCGGAATGAGACCCTGAATTTGCGCATATGAAAAATCTGTTGGCGTCCACGAATCCCAAAACCCTTGAACATATGAAAGCTGTGGGAAAGGAGTTGGAATAACCAATTCTTGAAGGGTTTTAACGCCTTCAAAGTAATGACGGATATTGAGGTGCGAAGGCTTTAATCCCAATGATGTGTGCACATTGGCGCCGCTTAAATCCAGGTCTACGACAACAACCGAATGGCCGAATTTAGAAAGAGTGATCGCCAAGCTTGAAGAAACAAAAGTTTTGCCGACGCCACCTTTACCAGAAGCGACAACCCAAATTTTTGCGTTCTTTTCCTCGGAAGTGGATTTTTGTGATTCCAACGATTCCAGATATGCTTTTTGTAGATCTCTTTCCATGATGCAGCCTTTATTTTAGCGGAGAGATTAAAATTCCTTTTTTTGTCTCTTCGGCTTCGGACGCGCGAATATAAAGGGGTGTAAATGAATTCCAGTCTAAAGTTTGTCCTCGCGAAGCACGCATTTCTGCCATGACTCCAAGAGTGGAAGCCAGAGGGTAATCGGAAAGTTCTGAGTCTCTGGACATCTTGGCGCGAAGTTCTTCGGGAAAGTGTTCTTGATAAGCATCCCAGCCATCGCCGACGACTACGCAATCGACGGTGATATGCTCTTTAAGTTCTCGCACCGGGATGGCAGCGGGTCCCTTTAAAAAGACCGGCTCACCACCAGAAACGTCGAACAATCCCAGGTACACCATGTTTTTGTAAGCGTTGATGATTGCCAACACGGGTTTTTTGGAAGCCCGCGCTTGAAAAGCTAACAACATAAGTGAATCGATCGCGACCAAGGGTTTTGCGTAACTGTAAGCAAAGGTTTTCCCAGCATTTGCCGCAATACGAATTCCGGTAAAGCTGCCTGGACCTTGGCCGACTGCAAAGACATCGATATCTTCAAGATTTAACTGAGCTTTTTTTAAACAATGATCGATAAAAGGACTGATGTTTTCGCTATGGGACTTTTGTCGCAAAGAACTTTCCTCTGCGACAACTTTTCCGTCGATGACCACAGCAACCCCGCCAACGAGGGTGCTGGTTTCCATAGCTAGGATTTTCATAAACCTAGCAGACGAGTAAAGTCATTGAACAAGGCAAAGATCATTAAGCTCATTAACAGAGCTAGACCCACCTGCTGAGCGACTTCCATTTTGCGAATGCTGAGCGGTGCCCCTTTTATGATCTCGATAACGTAAAACACCAAGTGTCCGCCATCCAGAACCGGTACCGGCATTAAATTCAAAATGAAAAGATTCACCGAAATAATCGCCATCATTTGCAAGAACTGAGTCAGACCAATTTTGAAAGTCTCACTAGCTGCTTGGCCGATAGAAATCACACCGCCGATATTTTTCGGAGAAATCTTAGCCTGGAACAAACGTACGAAACTCATCACGGTCATTACTGACACGTCCCAAGTTTTTTGAGTTCCGCGCACTAAAGCTTCACCAATACCTGAAGCTTTAATCACCATGAATTCCGGCATCGCGATATTCGCAATCGGCGCAATACCGATTGTGTAACGCTTTTCTTCCGTGCCCGTTGGCAACATTTGCGTGGTCATTTTAGGTGTTATGCTAAGATCAATCGTTTGGTTGTTACGCAAAACTGTGATCGCTACAGGATTTGTCCCATCAAAAGATTTGATGTTGTTGATGACGTCTTCCCACTTCAACAACTTTACTTTATTAATAGTGACCAAACGATCCATCGCACGCAGACCCGCGGCTTGAGCCGGGGAGTTCTCGACAACTTTACTTAAATAAAGTTCAGAGCTTTCAAGACCCAAAGTTTGCAAATTGAAAGTCTTAATAGACTCTAGGGGAGCCATCGTTAAAGTGATTGGCTTATCAGCTTTATCGCCTTCACGCATGCCCATCACTTCTAAAGTTAAAGCTTCTTGCGCGTTCATGCTTTGCAAAGTGGATTCTAATTGACGCCAGTAAGACACTTTTTGACCATTGATGGCCGTGATTGTGTCGCCAGTTTTTAAACCCAACGCCCCCAACGGAGAACCTTCCACTACACCTACAGTTGTTCCGGCAGAGTAAGGAGACAGTCCATCCACATTTGCGACATAGTCATAGCTGCTTAAGACATTTGGATTTGGTTCTGCCTTCGCAGTCAAAGCAAAGCTTGCTTGTTCGCCGCTGCCTTCGCGTTGCACGGTCACATCAAGATGCAGATCGTGGCTTTCTTTAAGGCTTAAAGACTTCTGAACATCTTCCCAGCTCACGATAGGTTTTTCATTGATAGAAACGATTTTGTCACCAGAACGGAAGCCCGCCGCATACGCCGGGCTTGTCGCATTGATGTCACCAGCCATTGGAGTTTTTGCATCTTCACCTAGCAAAGCTACGGCAAAGAAAATCAAAATCGCGAAAAAGAAATTCATCAACGGACCGGCAAGAACGATAGCGATACGTTGCCACACGGTTTTGTGCGTGAAAGACACCTTACGATCTTCGACAGAAATATGATCACCTGGCTGTTCGCCAAACATTTTCACATAACCGCCCAATGGGATTAAAGAAAGCGCGTAAGTGGTGTCGCCTTTTTTGTATTTAAAAAGTTTCTTACCGAAACCAAGGCTGAATACTTCGACTCTGACTCCGCACCAACGTGCCACTAGGAAGTGTCCTAGTTCATGCACGAAGATCAAAATACCAAGTAAGATGACGAAGGGGATGATCGCAGAGAGGCCGTTTTGTAGATAAGAAAAAATATTCATTTAAATATTCTAATGGCGCCCACGGATCAGGGCCAGAAAATTAAAACGTTTCTGCGCGGGGGCCAGACCTTCTGCTTACGACGAAAGATGAGACAGAATCAAAATACCCGTTAAAACCACAGGACTTGCGAATAGGACGCCATCAATACGATCTAAGACGCCGCCGTGTCCGGGCATGATTTTCCCAGAATCCTTCACATCTGCGACTCGTTTTAAGAGTGACTCAAAAAAGTCCCCACATTGTCCCAGGAATCCGGCAATAAGAGCTAAGACAACCAAAGCAATTGCAGAGTGCTGATCCAATAAAAAGTGCCAACACAGATAGCCAGCAAGGGCAGAACCCAAAAGTCCGCCGATGGAACCTTGCCATGATTTTTTCGGCGACACATTCGGCATCATCTTATTTTTGCCAAACAGAACTCCGAAAACATACGCTAAAGTATCGCCGGCAAACACCACGGCTAAAAGATAAACGAACCATGAAAGACCATAAGCCTGGTCTAAAATGCGAAACGCAAATGCAGGCAGCAAGCCCACGTAAAACAAGCCCAGAGCGGCTTTGCTTTGATAAATTGCCATCTCTTCTAAGCGGCCTTCTTTATGTTGTGACCACAAAACAGAAATAGCAAAAGCAATGGCAGCCAAAGAGTACACCAAAGATCCAACGCTTAACGAGGCTGCGGT
>CAMLMF010000019.1 GCA_946480995.1 uncultured Bdellovibrio sp.
AGCAAATGTGTTAAATACTTGTTCCAAACCACGGCCGCCAGAATCACGCATATGTTTCAATGCATAACCTGCTGCACGACCTTCTAGAGAGTTCGGATCTTTGGCAAGATCTTCAACATCTTCTAAGCTGTTACTTTGTAACGCCATCTTGATACGTGCACGCACACGCTGAGATTCCGCGGCCACTTTTTTTAGAGCGAAGAAGCGCTCTAAAATCATGCCTATGCTCATTACACTGAGAATAAGTAGGATCCAAAGTACGGCTTGATCCGCGAAATGAGCAACGGCGAATATTTTCTCTGCAAACATGGGTGATTTCCTCCAAATCTTTGACGAAGCAAAGTTATTGCACCATTATCTATAAAACACTTACTCGCGGTCAAGGTATGCGGAAAATCATTTTCTCTCTTTCCTTAGTTCTACTCAGCATGGTCCAGATTTCTTGCAAAACCTCTGACAAGAAGTCTGTGCTTATCATTGCTGTGGACGAACTGACGACCACCGATGTTAACTGCAATCAAAACCCCGAAGACACTCAGCGTTCTGGTTTTCAATTGCTTTGCAATGAGTCAGTTCGCTTTACTCATGCCTTCACGCCCTCTACACTCTCGGTCCCCACGTTAGCTTCGATCATGACCGGGCTTTATCCCTATCAACATAAAGTGCGTCATAATTCCGGCCCTGGTCTAGCTCCGGAATTTGAAACTTTGGCAGAAGTGGCCCTAGCGCAAGACTATCGCACCAGTTTTTTCTCTGGCGGAGCCCCGGTCTTTCGTCGGTCTGGATTGCACCAAGGATTTGAACTTTTTGAAGACAATGTGATTCCTAATTTCAAATTCCTGTTTCGTCCGTTTAAAAAAAATGCGGATGCTTTTTTTCAATGGCTGCAACACGACGTCGACACGAATCCTTTCTTTAGCGTCTTGTATGTTCCCGATTTATTGTTCACAACAACAGAAACCGTCACAGACCTGGGTGAAACGCGAAACTTAAGTTATGAAAGCCAAGTAGACGAATTGGATGAAAGTCTTTTTGAGCTTTTCAAAGCTTTGAAAGACAAAAAACTTTGGGACAAAACAACTGTGGTGGTTGTCGGCCTCAATGGGCACACCGCAGGCGATCGCTATCGTGAATTTTCACCCTTGAATTTACATGGCGAAAACACGCAAGTCGCTTTACTTATCAAACCTTCGCAATCAAGAAAACGCGATGAAGCGATCCATTGGAAAATCGATCAGAATGTCACGCTGGTCGACGTCGGCAGAACTTTGTTCGATCTTTTAGGAGAGACCAATGTAGAAACGGAATCTCCTGCGTTTCCGTCACATTCTTTATTAGAAGCTTTAAAAAGTCCAACGACCTCATGGCCCGAAGATCGTCCGTTGTTGCTTGAGTCAGCGTGGGCCTTGTGGCGCAAGGCGGGCCCCTTGAAAACCGGCGCGATCTCAAATCATGTTCTTTATATCAACGAAGAAAAACCGCTGTTATTTAATACTTTAGTGGACCGCTTGGAAGTCAATCCTTTGCCGTTGTTACAGCAAAGCATTTTACCAACGACGCAAAGACTGCAGGGGCTCCTGGAAAAAAACCAAATGCCGACATTCGTTGCATTAAATTCCGAATGGACGGCGAAACTAAGCATTCCATTTTATCGTTGGATGCGCGTGGATCAAGAAGCTTTACTGCTGAAAGATTTAAAACGTCTTTTAAGCGCGTCTCCCCAAAGTATCGATCTTTTAAATTGGACAGCACAGATCGCCTTGAATCAAAAAGACTGGGAAACTCTGAAGCAACTTGGGATTAAAAACAAAATTGCCGTGTGGCAATATGTGGGCGAACGCAATCAGAATAACAAATTAGCGAAGATTAATGACTCGTGCTTTAACCTGCTGACAGCTCCTTTAGAAACCGAATTGCTAAAAAACTGTAACGATATTTTGTTCCTTGAATTTATTGATTGGCTGCGCGCTGAAGAGCGAGGCTTGTACAAAGATGCACAACGCAAACGTTTTGAGCGTTCGTTTAAGAACTACATGTTAGACCAACAGATTCAACGCACGAACTTAGCCGCGGGTTTAATATGGGATACGTCACGCGAAAACATATTTGCGCCATCACGAACTGAAATGGCTTTGAGCCTGCCTGAATATAGCCGTGTCAAAAATCAAGTTTATAAGTCTTTGCAGAGCGAAGATTAAAGAACGCCTTAGTCTAACTGAACCAACCCCAACCAGAAGGGTGTCTCTGGAGATTCCTGAATCATTCTTTGCGTGAGCGTACCCATGTCTGCTCCATGAGTTTCAGTCCAAAGTGCTGTGGCGATGCTTGCACTGCCAAGCAAAACCAACTTGTCGCCTTCGCTTACGCGAGTGTGGCCACACTGGATGTAACACGTAGGATCCATACCCAAAAGTTGCGCTGGTAAAGGCGGCAGGACACTGTCACCTTGGGAAAGCTCTGCTGACAGATCCAAACCCATGGACAAAGGCTGCAAACGCTGCCCGTGACGCTGAATCAAGACACTCGGGTTTCCCACATGGGCCCAAGCCACTTGCGAGCCTCGTTTAAATAAGGCCAAAATTTCCACACCAGAAAAATATTCTGATTTATTTTCACCGCGATAAAGCATGTCATTGGTGATGAGCAAAGCCGTGCGCAGATAGTTCACTTCGTCCGTTAAAGCCGTCAAAAAATCAAAGGGTGAGGTGACCTCAACGTCAGCTTGAGCGGAGTTTACGTACTTTACAACTTCATCCAAAGCTCGCTGTGCGTGTTCCGTCTTACCCCAAGATGTTGCGACCACAATCAAGCCCCCGTCATCTTGTTGATGCACAAGCGGCTTCGGGCGAATGATTTTCGTGCTATAGGAACGATCTTGCATTTTCACGGTTACAGGGCTCCGTATTTTTTCAGTTTCAGGTACGCTTTTTTATAGTACTCGCCGTCCGGAATATCCATATCAAGGATCTTTTTCCATTTGTCTTTGGCGCCCGCTTTCGATTCGCCGCCCTCGACGTTACCGAAGCTTTCTTCCAAGATACCCTCTTGATAAATCACCATCATATTCTTTCTAAGCTCAACAATATAACCTTCGATTTTTTCCTGCAACTCTGTGTTGGTTGGATCAATCGATCGGGCTTTACGCAATGACAAGATCGCCGCTTTTAAATTTTGCGCCTGATAGTATTTGTCTGCCTCTGCTTGATAGGTCGCAGTTTTGGAATTCATCTGCTGACGAATCGACGCAATATTGCGGCGTGATTGGTTCTTCAGACCATTCGGATCTGGTAACGAAGAACCCAGAACTCTTTCATAAGCAGAGATCGCATCCAAAGGCTTGCCTTTGCTATGTACTTTTTGAGCACTTTCATAAATACCACGCAAGCGCGCCACAGAGGACTGATACGCAGACCTTTCTGCGGCTTTGGCATCGCGCTGAACGGTGATGATTTCCACCTGCGACTTCAGCTCTGAAATTCGCGGGTGATCTGGATTAAACTGCAGCACAGGGCTTAAACAGTCGTCCATTTCTGTCATCGTAATCGCGGGGTTGATTTTCTTTTTACAGATCACCGCTTGCTTTTGGATCTTATCTTCAATTTCAATTTTTGCTTTTTCAATTTCTTCCTGACGACGAGCTTGTTCTTGAATGAACACAGCTTCCTTCGACAGGCGTTCGATTTCACGGATGTCTTCGTATTCAGGAACAAGCTCCTGAATTTTAACAATTTCATCCTGTGCTAATTGATACTTACCCTGCATATAAAGGTTTTTTGCATCTTTATAACGCTGACGTACCAATGCCTGTTGTTCTGGTTTTAATTTATTAAAGGCCTCAAGCGGCGAACCCGGCCCAGCCACAGCCCCTGGATTTGCGGCAGGTGGTGCGCCACCTTCGTCGCTGGTAAACATGTAAACCACGGCTAGCAAAGCCACAGCGCCAGCAATGATTTTCGGACGGTGTTTTTGAAAATCAAATTTACCATCTGCCGCTGGCGGCAATGGTGCCGGAGGCGCACCCATCGGCGTTGGATAACCGATGGCTCCACCTTGATAGGCCATCATTTCCTGTGGATTAGGCTGTTGATAAGCCGCAAGAGCTTGCGAAGCCTCAGAGTGATCCAAGCGTACCAAACTTGTTGGAGGCGGCAAATTCACCATCTCCAAACGACTTTGGAAGCTGGCATCGTGCAATTCAAAATAAAGATAATTATTTAAAACACTGATGGCATCGCCGCTTTTCAGTGGAGTTGTGTCCGTCGTTGAAATAGGATTTCCATTCAGCAAAGTCCCATTCACACTGCCAAGATCAATGATATGATATTGCGAACCCACGCGACGGATTTCAAATTGACGACGACTGACGCGTTGATCACGAATATGAATGTGACAAGTCGACTCCCGACCTGCAATCCATGAATCCCCGGCATCCAATCTTAATAGCTCAATCGGTTGATTTTCAGCATCGACCATTTTAATAAAGGCCGCCGTCGGCGCCACACCAATAACAGTTTTTTCTTCACTGCCTTGGAAGTCTTCGCCGGATTCATCCTGCAAGGTCGCCGGCAAATGAGAGCTGCCATCACCCACCGCATTTGAAAATTCGAATTCATAGGGCGGAATTGAAAACTGACCGCCGTGCTCAAGATCAAATTGTTGCGCTTGTTGACCTTGATAAGAAACTTCCCCATAGCGAGACATGACTTCAACATGCCATTGGCCATTCACGAAGGAAATTTTCACGTGTTCCCGTGAAATACCCTTTTCAGGATTCAAAACGATATCACAGTCTTCCTTACGGCCAGCAACGTACACCTTGTCTTCAACAAGGGTAATATCGTAAGCGGGTTTCCCTTTTAGACGCACCACCAGACGAGCCATTAGAACCGCCCTTCCAGATTAAGGGTGCATTCTTCATAGAACTGTTTTGCCTCTTTAAACGAAGGATCATCTTTACGATACTGCAGCATCGTCATAACATTCGTATAATTTGACTGACACATACGCCAGTTTTTCTTTTCACGGTAACGGTTGCCTTGAATCATGTTGAATTTCACCAGCTCATCAAACTTGATCTTTGATAAGTGATAATACCGTTTTGCCAGCTCGTTGTCAGGGTCCAGATTTAAGACCACTTGAAATGCTTCCCGCGCCCTGGCGTACTGACCTTGTTGGAAGTCGCGGAATCCTTTAATAAAGTTCTCTTGGGCACGACGATATTGAACCGAATCGTACTTTTCTCTTTTTATCGTTAATAGCTCTTGCGAACGTTTTTCTGCATTCGCCACGTCTTGCATCGACATCGTCGAGGTACGGATCGCATTGGGATCTTTAACGACTGGTTTTGAAGCCGTCATTAAATACCAACCAACCAAAACTAAGACCGCGATGATACCGTAAAAACGCACCTTCGGATTTTGTAAAGGACTTAAACCAGAACTTGGAACCGCCTTATACTGCGGAGCTTGCTGCGCAGACGGCATACCGTAGTTTGGCTGAGTCGCTGCCGGCATTCCCGGTTGCTGCATCGCTGGTGGCAATGCTGAATTTGGCATTTGCGGCAACGGTGCTTGCTGCTGCGGGATCGGCTGTTGCGGCAATGGATTCTGAGGAACCATCGGTCGCGGAGCTACATTTTGATTTGGATTTGGATTTGGATTTGGATTTGGATTTTGATTCTGATGTTGGTGTAACGGAAACACCGGCGCTGGTTTTGGTTGCGGCGCTAGCGGAGCTTCGATTTTCACGCGAATTTCTGTATCACCAATCTGAATGACTGAATCGTTATTGATCAACTCAGTTTGTACACTTTGCCCATTAAGCAAAATAAAGTTTTTAGCACTTAGATTGACGATCACAAATTCCGACGTCCCCCGCATTTTGATTTCTGCGTGCTGACGACTGGTGCGAGGATCATTTGACAATACGATATCGTTTTCAGGTCCGCGACCTAAAGAAATTGCCGCCTTATTAAATGACATCTTTAGGCCCGCGTGCGGACCCTTCGTCACTTCAATAGCAAGCTTTAAGGCGTCTTTGATTTGTGGCGCAGCACTCATCAAGTCCCCCCTTCAGCTGGCGACACTGTCACCACGAAATAGTCAATACCACTGGCCGAGCTGAAAGCCTGGCAACTTAAAATACATAAGTGACCGCTAAACTCTAACTGATCGGTATGGATCATACGCGGATTTTCTCGAGCTTTAGCAAGCAAACCATCGACGTTTTGTTGCAAAGCCGCGTCTGGCATCGACTGATAAGCTTGGCCGACAAGTTGTGCGACTTCAGCATGCGCCACCTGTGCAAAGGCGGCGTTGCACGCAATGATGCGGCCTTCATTCGCAATTGCAATGCAAGGGAAGCCGACAATTTGTACTAAGTTTTCAGCTTCGCCGTCTTTGTTTACAAAACCACTGCCGCCACTTGATGCCTCATTGTCTCCGTGGATATAGCGACTTAACAAACTATTAATATTGCCGACCAACGCCTGCAATGGCGGGAACATAAAGTTGATTTCGGTGCCATCTTTCTTTTCACGCATCGCTGTGTCCAACTGCGAATTCAAAGCGACCAAAGGAAACTCAATCAGTTTGTACATAAAGAAGAAGATCACTAAGCCTATTAACGACGCGATAACCAGCGTCTGCATGAACAGACTGATCGCCCTGCCATCATCGAAAGCCAAACTGCCAATATCGTATAAAACAATCGCATGGGCTTTGACCGTTTGTTCTCCCGTATTTGGATCAAAGAAACCAATTGGGAAACTTGCACCAATCGTGGATGAATCTACCTCTACCGTTTGTGGGCGCATTTCACGACGAGCCACATGCACGAATGGCAAATCAGGAGTCGTTCCCGCACGCGATGCCGGAGCCAAAATCATTCCATCAGATTGCTGGATGATTAAAACTTGCGTGACACCGTCTTCCGATTCAGCCGCATTAGTACTTAATGAAGAATAACTATTTTGCAGCAATGCCGACTGATTGATCGTCGCCAAAGTTCTGGCAATAGAGGCCGCGCGACGTTTACTTTCATTTACGATGCTGGCTCTGGTGATTTGCACCATCGGAATCATCGACAACAAAGTTGTAGAGAAAATAAATAAAGTTACAAAACCCAAAAGAACCATTTTGAGTTCAACGAACTGAGGAAGTTTATAAACCCCCGGTAAAGCCACGCGATCAATATACTCCTGAGCCTTGGTGATCAGACCTTTCAAACCACCCTCTTGATAAGCTGGGGCTGGCGCAGGAGCTGCTCCCATTTGTGGCTGTCCGCTGGCCATAGGCTGCGGCATACCCATCGGCATTTGCGGCGCAGCTCCGCCACCATAGTAAGGCATTGGAGCCTGCTGATTACTATTCATTGGTGGCGAAATCGTGCGTGTGGCCGTGGTATGGGCCCGCGCTTCTTGTTGCGACGGAATAACGTCCGCTAAAACATCATGAATACCCAGCTTATCACCTAAGCGGATGATGCCATTTTGAATGCGAATACCATTTAAGAAGGTTCCATTGCTGGATTTCAAATCCGTGATGACGATCTTTTCTTTAAAGACCGTAACTTCGGTGTGCTCTTTAGAAACACCCGGACTTAAAAGTTTTATGTTGCATTGAGGAGCCCGTCCGATGAGATTTCGTCCCATCTTCAGATCCATCACTTGTCCCGCTTGCGGGCCTGTCAATATTCTAAGAGCCCACATGCAACTGGTCTCCTATTTTGACATTCATATTGTCTACTGCGCCTGATGCCATTTCAAAGACAGAGCTTGCGCCCCACACTGGCAATAGTAAGCGCCAAGGTTTAACATCTTTATAGATAGCTTTGACCTTTAAGTTTTTATCCACAAAAACACAATCAATCGGAAACTTCATAAAAAATGTATGAATGCTATTGCAGTGGTGAATCCACAAAGCTTGCTCTGGCGCCAGGGAGTCCCGACCCAATAAGCCTTTGCCACGAGTTTTAAAAGTGGTTGCCACTTCCAAATCCGTGATCAAAGTTTGCTGTGTTGTTGCACTTCTTAAAACTGCCATCATTACTTATTCCCGTACATAAACGAAATAGCCACCGGTCCGAAAACGATAATGAACACCGCTGGCAAAATAAAAATCATCAAAGGAATCAAAATTGTCTGCGAAGCTTTGGCTCCGGCTTTTTCAGCGCGCACGAATCTTTCTAAACGCATTTGCACAGATTGATCTTTCAGCACTTGCGAAATACTTGCACCCGTTGCTTCCGCATCGATCAACACCGCCACGAAACTGGTCATCTCATTCATATCTAGACGGGACGCCATATCTTTCAAAGCTTGGGTTTTCGAGGCACCGATCTTGATATCTTTTAAAACTGTCGCTAACTCGTCCGCCAGAACACTGTCCTGCCCCTGAGCCTTATCGACGATCTTTTGAATCGCAGAGAAAAAGTCCAGACCTGCCTCGACCGATAAGGCCAGAAGGTCGATAAAGAATGGCAAATCCGCGCGCACGGAAAGTTCGCGGCGTTTCTTTTCACCCGACGCATGCACTTGCGGTAAGTAAAAGCCTATTAAACCTAAACCCAACAACATCAACGGTGGCAGTTCCAACTGCAAAGAGAAATTCATGATCAGTAAGAAAAGTGGGAACATCACGCCCCATAAAATCTGCAAACCAATGAATTCATCTTCGTTCAGTTCTTGCGACAGCCCTGAGGTCAGAATATATTTACGAACTTTTTTGCGATAGCCTTCACTGCGAATCTTCATTGCATGTTGCAATGTGAATTGATGCACCAGTGGGCGCGAGAAATTGATGATCGCATTTTTTGATTTTACGGGCTCGTCGTTACTTGCCCATGACAACTGTTGCTTATCAGAATTACTTGCGAAAATGGAATTTACAAAAAGGAAGACCGCTACTCCTGCGAGTAACAATCCAAGGATCAGCATTAATTCTGCGCTTCCCATTTTTGCCTCTTTGTGTTCAAGTAAAACTCATGACACCATTTGTTTTGGCATCTGAGTCCCCACGTCGTCGCGAACTTCTTACTGAAGCCGGTTTTGTCTTTGACGTGGTACCTGTTAAAGTATCGGAAATTCCTAACAAAAACCTGAATGTGAATGAGCAGATTTTAGATATTGCTAGACGTAAGGCGCGCGCTGCTTTTGCTCACCTAAAGTCCAGTCGCACAGGCCCTTTTCGCGTCTTATCTGCCGATACCGAAGTGATCTTTGGCGATGCACCCCTAGGTAAACCCCAAGATGCTGACGATGCCTATCGAATTTTAAAACTTTTGTCGGGAAAATTTCATGAAGTGATCACCGCTGTCTGCATCATCGACAGCACCTCGACCAAGGAACTGTCTCAGAGTGAGACCACGCAAGTGCACTTTCGCAAGCTGACTGATGATGAAATCTGGACCTATATAAAAACCGGCGAACCCATGGACAAGGCCGGAGCTTACGGAATCCAGGGCCAAGGACGAAAATTCATCGACCGCTTTGAAGGTCCGTTCGACAACGTTGTCGGCTTGCCCGTCGATTTAGTCAAAAAAATGCTCGCGCAATTCTAAGAGGTTATTGTGCAGATTCTCCTATGAAAATGCTTTACGTCTATTTGGCTTTTCTTGAAATTATTGCTGTCCAAAATTTCGACACTGCACAATTCCCTGCACGCGAAAAAGATCTCTGTTAAATTCCTCGAGATTAAAAATTTCGGAGGCATTTTTGAAAGCATCACTCTTTCTGTTAAGTTCGATTTTCATTCTACAATCAGGTACAACATACGCGCACGGCACTTTTACAGAAGAAGAAATCGCAGAAGAATACTACCAAACAAGCTTACAAAGAAATAGAGAGCAGAACGGCCTCAACTTTTACGGGCTCTTTGCGCCCTTTAATCAATGCAAATACGCCGTTAAAACTCCGGACAAAGTCACAAGAGGCACCATTGCCTTAACTTTTGATGACGGCCCTAATTTAGCCGTGACTCCGAAAATACTAGATGTCCTAAAATCTCACAGAGCCCAAGCTACGTTTTTTGTTCAAGGCGAAAATATCAAAGGTAAGGAAGCCTTGGTGCGTAGAATCTTAGACGAAGGCCACATCTTAGCAAGCCATTCACAAACACATAAGAATTACCACAAAATGGGTACAGAGCAGAAACAGAACGAAGTAACAGCGGCCCACAAGGCTCTGTTAAAATTCACCCAGCCTCGCTTCTTTCGTTACCCTTATGGAAATTCATCATGCGAGTCAAATACCTTCATCGAAAATATGGGCTACAGCATCACCGGCTGGAACATCGACACCTGCGACTGGGCCTTCGCTGACGGATATGTTGACGACAAAGAAAACGTAACTTGCCAGGCGCCAGCTTCACTCCGTAATGATTACTTAGGCTACGTACGCGCACAGGTCGCAAAAACCCAAGGTGGCATCATGTTGATGCACGACACTCACCATAATACCGCTGACAAACTCCATAGTTTACTTACGATGCTAGAACAAAGCGGCTACCGCTTCGTCACACTAGACGATGTGAATATCTTCCCTCTGTTAAACAAAAAATAGACCGTAAAATTCGTGACCCTCGCGAAGGCCAGTGATAGCCTTCGCCTATGGACCTTCAAGCAATAACCAAACAATGTGCCCCTGCAAAAGTTCTGGCTGTATCGAAGTTGCAGCCGGAAGAAAAGATCCGCGCCTTGTATGCGGAAGGACAACGTCAATTCGGCGAAAACTATGTCCAAGAGGCATTGGATAAGATTCAACATCTAAAGGATTTAGAAATTGAATGGCACCTGATCGGCAGCCTGCAAAAAAATAAGGCGAAGTTCGTGGTTGGGCAGTTTGCGCTGATCCACTCGGTGGATTCCCTGGAACTCGCCGAAGTTTTAAGCCGCCAATGCGTTAATAAGCAAGTTTCGCAAAACATCCTGATTCAAGTAAACATTGCTGCGGAAGACAGCAAAGGTGGATTTACGCCCGAGGCAGTAACGGCGGCCTGGGACAGGCTGACAGCGTTACCGCAGCTTCATATTCAGGGCTTTATGACCATGCCACCATTAACCGAAACAGGGGTCGAAGTCCGTCCATACTTTAAGGAGCTTCGCCATTTAAGAGACCAACTTAAAACAAAGACAGATTTATCTGTGCACTCATTGCAAGAGCTCTCAATGGGCACCAGTCACGATTACGCTGTGGCCATCGAAGAAGGAGCAACCATTGTGCGTCTTGGGACTATTTTATTTGGCGAACGCCCGGCGAAAAGGTAGGATTTAAAGCCAGTACATGAAGTACAGCGTTCGGAGTTATATGAATCCCCTGTTGAAGACGCAAAAAATTGGATTTATCGGTGCCGGCAACATGGCCCAAGCCATGATCAAGGGCCTTATCGAAGGCGGCATTCCCGCAAAAAATATTTTCGCTACAAATCGCTCGGAAGGAAAACTGCTTAAATTGGCAGAGTCCTTTAAAATTAACCCCGTTAAATCTAACGGTGAACTTATTGATCAATGCGAAATCATAATCTTGGCAGTGAAGCCGCAGGATTTACTGGTTGCTTTAGAACCCGTAACGCGTGCTTTTGACGAACACAAAATCGTGATCAGCGTTGCCGCAGGTATTCGCATGGAAATGCTAGAACGCTATATTCACGAAGCCCGCTTAGCGCGTGTCATGCCCAACACCCCGTCGCTGATTGGTCGCGGAGTGATCGGTTATCTTTTAAATGACGACGATGATGAAGCACTCGACAGTACCGTGGCAGATTTATTTGCACCACTAGGTCGCGTGATCCAAGTCAGCGATGAAGATCAGTTTGAAGCATTAATGATTTCTTGTTCTAGCGGCACCGGCTTTGTTTTTGAAATGATGATGTACTGGCAGGACTGGATTGAAGAGCACGGCTTTTCAAAAGAGGAAGCGCAAATGATGACAATCGAAACATTTGTCGGCGCGTCCTTACTGGCCGCACAGGCGCGCGAGGGTGTTGAAGAATTGCAAGCCCGCGTGACTTCCAAAAAAGGTGTGACGGCGGCTGGACTTCAGTCCATGCGTGAACTGGAAATTGAACGCGCTTTGCGCATCAGCTTTGAAAAAGCTGCGATGAGAAACAAAGAAATGGCCCGGGAAATCAAATAGCCTTGCACCTTGCAGGGCTATGACTTTATCCTTAATTCATATTGTTCAAGGAGGAACAAAATGAGAATAACTCCTATCGACATCGCCCATAAATCTTTCGGCAAAAAAATCATGGGTTTGGATACTGATGAAGTCATGGATTTTCTTCAGCAAATCGCTTCGCAAATGGAAGCTTTGATTCAAGAAAGAAATTCCCTTAAAGAAGCGATCCGCGAAAAAGAACTTTCCTTGATGGAATATAAAGAGCGTGATCAAGTTCTTAAAGAAACAATCGCTACAGCATCACAAATGTCTGAACGTCTGCGCCAAGATGCGGATCGTGAAGCACGTTTGATTATCGCCGATGCTCAGCAAAAGTCTGAAATCATCACGCGCGATTCACGCGATTCTTTGAAAAAGATGTACCAAGAAGTGACGGACTTAAAACGTGCGCGCATGCAGTTTGAGGCCAATCTAAAAGCTCTTGCACAAGCGCACCTGTCTTTGCTTGAACAAGGCGAAAAGTACATGCCACAAATGCAACTTCCGAATCACAACATGACTGGAACAGCCGCGCCTACAGCCGCTCGCTCTGCAAATGTGTCCCCGCTTTCTGCGGAATAGGACTTCGGAAATTTATCCATGATAGAATCTATAAAAGGTGGAGTTCGGCTCCGCCTTTTTATTCAGCCCAAGTCCTCTAAGAACGAAGTCGTTGGCATTCACAACGGCGAAATTAAAATCAAAATCACTGCCCCACCCATTGATGGTCGCGCCAACGAAGGCCTAATCGAATATCTGTCGGATCTTTTTGATGTACCTAAACGTGATATTATTCTGGCGAAAGGCGAAACCGGTCGGCACAAGACCGTGGATATTGCGGGCGTTGATGAAAGTGCCGCCCGCCTTCTGCTGAAAATCTAATTAACGGTTTTTACGTTTCTTTTTAGATTTTAATTCGATATCAAACTCTGTTTGATCAAGTTGCTGTTGCAATTGTTTATCTTTCACACGCTTCGGAACCGGCTTTTGTGTCGGACGAGCTTTAAAGATATCTTGCTGGACGCCATCTGCCGTGTCTTCGCGGAACTGATTTACTTTTTTCTCTGAACCCAATTCCGAGTTGTACATATTCGAGCGATAGGAAGGCACAGGGGAATCAATTGGGGCAACTGTCGGCTCCTCAACATATCCTTCGCTCATATCAAAGCTATAGCGAATGACTCCCCCAGCATGAAAACCCGCCGCTGAATTGGAACCCATCAAGGTCATTCCACCGTTCACCTGCATGCTCCACTTCGGACTGATCAACCAAGTTGCAAAAACTTGCGTATCCATAAGGGCTGGATTGGTGCCGTAAAATCTTAATGAACCCGCATTCACGCCATTGATATATGCCGTGCGTGTGGTTGAATTTTTGTCTGTGTCATCGCTGATACTTTGATAGCCGAAAATCTCACCGCCCCAACGGAAACGATTTTTCTTCATTTGCACGCCGACTCCCCAAGGCATTAAGAAGGAGCGACCCTCACCGCGATAGTTAAAGCCCAACCAGCCATAACCGCGCCAAGTGCCAAAATCTTTTTGCGCCAACAAACGAGAACGCACTTCCATGACACCTTCGGAGTTCAAAACTGTATCGGACGTCGAATTAACTTTTTCAGTCGGAATAACCGCGACGACTTCAGGGATCATTTGGAACAAATCCGAATACATCACGAAATCCACACCCAATTGAGCCTCACTGAACGAACTGTTCGTGCGCGTTGCCAAAGAATCTTTGCTTTCCGCATTGGAAACCGTGCCCTCGGCAAAAATCGACCATGTCTGACGAGGCATGTAACGCGTACCGAAGGTAAAATCCAAAGTTTGGAAGTGATTGCCACTATTCAAATTCTGGCTGCCACCGCCAGAAGACGGATAATTGGCTTCAGATCGAAAGAACTCTGTTCCCGCCTCAAAATCCCAATGATCTCGCTTAAATTCTTTGTAATTGTCCCAAGCCAACGCCGGAAGCGAAAAGAAAAGAAGGCTTATACAAGTGAAGGTCAAACGCTGAAGATTAATTGCCATTTTCATAACTTCCTAATATTAACAACCCTATGAGTTCGACATCAAACAAATCACGGCTTGCGATCATCTTTTTCACCGTTTTCCTTTATTTAGTAGGCTTTGGTGTAGTCATCCCGATCATCCCCATCTTAAGTCGCAACTTTGGCGCCACCGCACTTGAAACAGGTCTGTTGCTTTCAGTGTATTCGCTGATGCAGTTTTTGTTCGCCCCTTTTTGGGGTCGCCTAAGTGATAAGCTGGGTCGTCGTCCCATCTTACTCTTTTGTCTTTTCGGCGAGGGCTTGTCTTATATCATGTTTGCCTGGGCGCGATCCCTTGAGATGCTTTTTGTAGCCCGTCTTTTTGCGG
>CAMLMF010000020.1 GCA_946480995.1 uncultured Bdellovibrio sp.
CAACAGCGCCATTAAATCCATTTACGGGTGTTGAGGCCTTCGCGCAGGCTCAGAACTTGACTCACGCATGGGCTGAAGAGACGGGTCGCCCGTTGGATGAAGTCCGCTTACTGGCGGAACGCTATGGTCTGGAAGCACAAGAGATCTTTAATAGGTATTCTGAGAAGTACACTTACTGGCAACAGGAAGCGGCTCAGGCTATCGACATGACGATGTGTCTGCATATGCGTGACTTCTATACCCGCCGTGTGCCACTGTTCTTAGCGGATCGCAACCACGGCGTCAAAGTCATGGATGAGGTCGGCGAAGTCTTCCAAGAAAAACTCGGTTGGAGCGACGCTCGTTTAAAAGAAGAAAAGCACCTTCTGACCGAATACATGGCCCATGAAGTTGACTGGAAAAAGCACCTTCTTTAATCCCGCTTGGCGCTTTTTTGTCACAATGTTCAAATTTATCAGTATTAGGCGCATCAGTTTAGTTTTGTGATGGGCATGGTTCGTGAATGCTCTTCGGTCTATGAGCAGAATTTTACTTTTTTTATCGATCCTGTTTTTAGTCCAAGCCTCTCAGGCCACTTATAAAGACTGGCAAGAGTGGTTTGAGGGTTCAGCACATTTTGACTATGCTGCTTGCGAAAAGGTTGAGTCCGAATTTACGGCAGCTTACAAAGCAAATGGCGGAAACTATCGAAGTGAAGAAATCCTGCCTCTTCGTAAAGCGATGTATCAATGCAAGGTAGCTGCCTCGCAGTCGTTGTTTCAAAAGTTTATTCGTTTCGGCGATACGAAGCCTTTAAAATCTCAAGGGTCTTCAGCTGAAATTGCGGTATTGCCAATGTCAGTGATTCAAGACCTTTACAAAGAGCTTCGGGCAAATCCTTATTTGCCATATGAAGTGATCGAAACTCAGGGTTGCTTTAATCGCGCTAGTTTTATTTCGCTGTATTTGTTCTCTCGCGGGCTTATGGCAGGGCAAGTTGTTGCCGATGGAAAGCTCAAAGTTGATTCGATATTGGATTCTTCACAACAGGTCTCTTGGAAAACTCACACAGCTCCGTTTGTTCTAAATGAAAAAAATGAAAGAATTGTTATAGATCCATCTTTGTCTGATGTGCCTCTGACGGTGAAAGAGTGGACAGGTAAAATGACACGTGAAAGTCTTCTTGGAGCTGTGAGGCTTTCTTTTGATAAGAGTTATTTTATTGAAGGTCACCTGTTGCCTGCTTTTCAAAAAAATCCATACGCGCCCTTTGATGAGTCCGACGCCTTTACGCGTTTGGTTTCCAGCATGTCAGCGGATCTTTTTCATCTCCTAAATGAAGCCCGCCCGCAACGTGAAAGGCACACTCCAGATTTGTTGCCCGCGCTAGTTGAATATGCGAGCTATCGCGCTAGAAGGGTTCCTAATTTGGAAGGCCCCTCTTCTAGAGATAGATAATTTACCTTTGTATCCTGGTGACTATTCTCGGCACGGGCCTATATTGTTTTTAGGGCTCTTTAGATGCCTTCATTTATAGACCACAACCAGGGTGGCAGGATCCTTGTATTACTTGTACATATCTCATAGGAGGTATGTCCGTGGAAAAACGCTGGATCGTTCTTTATACATCTCTATTTTTGGCTCTTGGTGCCTGCTCAAACGGTGGCGGTGGCGGAGCTCCTATTGTGACTCCGGTGGCCCCAGCCGACACGACGGTGACTCCTTTGCCGGGTGGAAACCAAACAGGCATATTTACTTACGAGCACAAATACAACGGGTGTTCTACGGGTAAGCACACGCTGAATTCAAAACAAGAATACTGCAATGCTTTGCTGAATGACGCTTTAAACAACAACTGCGCACGCGAAATGCGTATTGAAGTTTATAACCGTCAGTGTACGGCGGCTCCGGTCACGAATGTTGGGACTTTGCCGATGGCAAACACGGCTCGCTGTGTGGTTAATGGCTTAGATCTAAAAGATCGTAAGTTTATTGAAAATATAAACCCATTTAATCCGCAACGTCGCCAAAGTTTCCGGGATATTTTTTGGGATGGTCGTCGTCAGCAAACTTACGGCATCATGTCGCAAGCGACAGATTCTTATGGTCGCGTGAATTTCTTGTTGTGGCCGGCAAACGCTCAGTCAGCAGCACTTGGACAAATTCAAATTCAGCAACCGCGCGGTGGAGGAGTTTTCTCTGCAAGTACAGAGCTGGGTTCACAAGTTCGTCTGATCGTGACTAATTACGAGAATCAAAAAGAAGTTGATACGATGTGTATTTCAAATGCGTCGTTCCGAAGACCAAAGTCCAACCTGTCCCGCGTTGTTTGTACTTTCAACCAAAGCGACGATGGGCCGCGCAATCGTCAAACCAGTCAACGCACGGAAGAATTTTCTTGGGATTTAAAAACAGCGACAACCAAAGAACTTATCAAAGGTCGCAACCGCGACACGGTGTCTGTTCGCCTGATTCCCGCGACTGGTGGGCAATTGGAAAAAATCATGATCGAAATTATGGAAGTCGATTATGATAAAAGTCTAAAGGCTGAAGCCACCCTCAGCGAAGGTCTGCAAGTGACTTATGATGGGCGTTCTTCTGAAAGCGACCTTACGGTCAGCTGTGCGGCCGCGTCAAAATAACGAGAAGTTAGTCTAAATATCTGCATTGACTCTGCTTTTCATCGCTCCTAGACTTGAGATGAAAAGTGAGAGTCAGCATGAGTTTTTTTGATAAAGTTCAAGATTATTTTTCGAATGATATTGCCATTGACCTAGGCACTGCCAACACACTTGTTTACGTGAAAGGCCGCGGGATTATTCTCGATGAACCTTCCGTTGTTGCAGTTCAAAAAAATTACCGCGGAATGCAAAATCGCGTTCTTGCTGTTGGTAAAGAAGCCAAAGATATGTTGGGTCGTACACCTGGCAGCATCGTGGCGATCCGACCAATCAAAGATGGTGTTATCGCCGACTTTGAAGTCACGCAATCCATGCTTAAATATTTTATCGGTAAATCACTGGGAGAGAAAAAATCTTTCATCCGTCCACGCATCATCATCTGCGTACCTTACGGTATCACGCAGGTTGAAAAACGTGCGGTAAAAGAAGCAGCCCAATCTGCCGGTGCTCGTGAAGTTTATTTGATCGAAGAACCAATGGCAGCCGCGATCGGCGCGGGTCTTCCGATCACGGAGCCTTCAGGGAATATGGTTGTCGACATGGGTGGTGGTACTACTGGTGTTGCGGTTATTTCTTTAGGCGGTATCGTTTACTGTAAATCAATCAAAGTAGCTGGCGACAAATTTGACGAAGCGATCGTGAATTATGTGCGCCGTCAGTTTAACTTGTTGATCGGTGAAAGAACGGCAGAGAATATCAAAATTCAAATTGGTAACGCGTACCCATTTGAAGAAGAAAAATCCATGGAAATCAAAGGCCGCGACTTAGTTGCGGGCGCTCCTAAAACGATCGAAATCACTTCTTCGCAAGTGAACGATGCTTTGATGGATCCATTGTCTGAAGTGGTTGATGCTGTTCGTACGGCTCTAGAAAAAACTCCACCTGAATTGGCCTCTGATATCGTGGATAACGGTATCGTGCTTACAGGCGGTGGCGCCTTGCTTGCAAATCTAGATGTTCTTTTACGTGAAAGAACTGGACTACCAGTTTCTATCGCGGAAGACCCATTAAGCTGTGTGGTTATGGGTTCGGGTAAAGTTCTCGACCAACTAGATCTTCTCAGACAGCTTACAGTAGATTAGTATTAATAGGGTTACTCGAGGTTCGCCAGGCGATTTCCCCCGAGTGACCTTAACGAAAAGGTGTCAATGACTGAGGCCGACGTACAATCTATCGCTCTGTTTTTTTACTTTGCTTTTCTTGATGATCAAAAAGCCGTAGAGGCCGCAACTCAGGCCCTAGCCCTTGGTCGAGCACGAAAGCAAAAAAATCCCCAACTAAAAAGTTCTGTCGCAATCGTTTCCGCTACCAAAATGACGTGGGACAAATATAAAACTCGCGTGTCGCGCGGGCGTCCTAACACTTCGGTGGAATCCGGTTGGTTAATTCCTGAGGGTTTTGACTTGGGTCCTTGGCGGGACTTTCAAAAGTCAGCGTCCGAAGACGAGCTTTTAACAGTGATCTGGTCTAAAATTTTGAAAATGGAAGATGATGATATTTCTGAAGGGTTAGGAATAACTCAAGGAACTATCCGTTATCGTTTGGGACGAGCACTTCGTAAACTGGGCAGTATGACCCAAAATGTGGGTAAGCTAAAGCATGGCGCAACAGGAAAGTAAAATTCCTCTGTCAAAAAAAGACAAACGCGAGATTTCTCCCTTCATCGGGCATGAGCTTTTGTATGACTATTTGTCAGGAAGTTTAGATAAAGAGCGTCGCGCGGCGGTTGAAGATCACGTGAAATTTTCCCGCGATGCCCAGTTAGATTTAGCGAAAATCCAAAATGGCCAAGCCTACGCGGAAAAACTTTCTGCAACGGTGGTGTCCCAACCGATCATCACGCAAATCAATGCGCCTTCAAATTACTTATCTGTGCTGTTACAAAAATCAAACTTTGATAAGTGGCCGCAAGGTTTGAAGTGGGGACTGGAAGCTTTAGTTGTCGTCGTTGGGATCGTGACCGTATTAACAATCACGCCATGGCAAAAAGTTATGGAGCTTGATACGGCGGGATCCAAAGAAGTGATCTTGGCGGAAGTTTCTAAGAATGGCGAAACGGCGGCGATACCTGCTGTTGAAGACAAGCCAGAATTTGCGGACGAAGAAGAAAAATCTGCGGCGAATACAGCCGCGGTTCCAGCACCGTCACAACACTCTGCCAAAGTGGCTGCAAAAACTCCTGAAGTGGCGGTGGTCGTCGGCGTTCCTCCGAAGCCAACTCCTGCAGCGCCCGCGGCCCCTGCGAAGACTCCTGAAAAAGCTCCAGTTGCTGAACCTTCTGCAACGACCGTTGCGGCGGTGGCCGGTGTGGGTGGCGGATTTTTATATCGCGGAGACATTGCCGTCACAAACATTGCGGTGATTGGTCCAAAGATCACGGATAAGATTGCTGAACTGGGTGGTCGTAAAGCAGGTTCGGTGGAACTAGGTTGGCAAAAGACGCCAACTTCGATGTATTACCATTTCACTATTCCTGAAGCAAAATACCAGGATCTTCTTAATTTCTTAGGCACTTACGGAAAACCAAAAATTGCGAAAGAAAAACATCCCCGTGTAATGCCAGACGGTATCGTTCGTCTGATTATTACTTTGGATGAAGCAAAGAAGTGATTCAGTGAAAACCCTACGGAAAAAACCTAAGCGATCCTTACGCACGATCTTGATCGTTTGGTTTGTTCTGTTCACAGTGATTCCCTTAGCGTTTGTAACTGGCTATTCGATGATCAAGTACGAAAATGCCATCGACTATGAGCTGTCCCAACGCTTAACGGGTAACGCCCGAGAAATTGATCTGGTTCTGGGCGATTTGCGCACGGGCCTGCAACAAAAAAGAGACAAATACGTTCGTGATCCCAGTTTGCTTTATCACATGGCTGTTGGCGATGGTTCAACCATTCGTACTCTGACATCACAATGGGTAAAGTCTGATAATGTGTCCAGCCTGACATTCTTTGATCGCGAGGGAAAAATGCTCGCGTCAGTATTTAAGGACGACAAAGAGGCTGTGCGAAGTTTTGTGCCGGTACAAGACGCGGTTTTTTTATCGGCTAAATACATGGCGCAGATGAAGGATCAAAAAGAAGTCGCTTTAGCCGAATTCGCAGATACGCAAAAAGTTAATCTGATTCTGATTTCCAAGGTGACGGCAGGCGGTGGTCGTTTGATCGGCTATGTGGAACAGATCGTCGACCTAAATAAGGCCTTTGTCGGCAAATTAAAAAACAGATTAAAGCTAGAATTGATCGTTTTTAAAGAGGGCGGTCAAGTTGTTGTCGCCAGTCATCCAGACTTTTATCTTTATAAAAAAGACTTTTTTGCAGCGAACTTTCGCAGCGGGGCCGAACGCTTTTTTGACTTAAACGTGCGTGCAACACCCTATGGATTTTTGATTTACCCCATTGATTGGGGTTTAACAAAATTCTATGTCGCTTTAGGGGCTTCAAAAAGTGAGGCGAAAGCTGTCTTAAAAAATGTAAACTATGCGTTTATTACAGTTGTTGGCGCCGTCATCGTGCTTTTGATCATTACTATTTTGGTGACGTCAAATTGGGTGTTAAAGCCGCTCTATGACTTGGTTGAGGCCTTGCAATCTTTTGAATCCCAAGAACAAGCCGTCACGATTCCGGTCAAGAACGACACTGAAATCGGCTTGCTGACAGAATCTTTCAATGAAATGAGTAAAAAGATCTGGCAAGCGCGCTCGGATTTAAGAAAAAAAATCACCGAACTGCAAGACGCAAACAAAGAACTTAAAGACACACAAACTAAACTTGTGCATTCAGCGAAAATGGTCAGCTTAGGTCAGCTCGTAGCAGGTGTTGCGCATGAATTAAATAATCCGATTGGCTTTATTTATAGCAACATGACCCACTTAAAGGACTATTCAGAAAAGTTGATAGCACTTTCGGAAGCCGCTGAAAAAGAACCGCAGCGCTTGCCAGCTCTGAAAGAAGAATACGAATTTGATTATATCGTCAAAGATTTACCAAAACTTGTGGCCTCTTGCCAAGATGGCGCTCGTCGCACAAGGGACATCGTTTTAGGTTTAAGAAACTTCTCGCGTTTGGAAGAAGCGAAGCTGCAAGAAATCGACGTACAGCAAAGTTTGGATACGACACTTGATCTGTTGCAAGGTGAAATCAAAAATCGCCTAGAAATCCATCGTCAATACGAACCGACTCCATTGATCCACTGTTATGCAAGTCAGATCAATCAGGTCTTTATGAACATCCTTTCAAATGCGGTACAAGCGATCGAAGGGCCTGGACATATTTGGATCTCTACGACTCCGCTAAAAGACTATAAGGGCTCAAAGGACCGTCGTGGCTGGGTGCAAATTTCTATTCAGGACAGTGGAAAGGGTATTTCCTCTGAAACTTTGGAAAAAATCTTTGATCCGTTCTTTACGACAAAAGGTGTTGGGCAGGGGACAGGCTTGGGTCTAAGTATTTCTTATGGGATCATCCAAAATCACGGCGGCGAAATCCAAGTGCGTTCGGAAGTGGGCGTTGGTACAGAGTTCATCGTGATTATTCCTGTTTATCCACCGATTCAAGACAAGGATCTGCCTCTAATCAAATAGACAGGTCCTGTTGCAGAATGAGACAGCAGATATTCTCTAGAATTTTTCGACCTCACCGATAAGTTTTCTATGGCGGAACGCAATTCGCAAAAAGAAAGATCTATGTTCTTGGCTTTGCTCCTTTTCTTCGGGGCAGCGGGCTTGCTTTTCGTTTACCTCGATTCGGGAGAAGTTCATTCTTCATCTTCCGCTCCAAATGTGCCGGTCACCAAAACGGAAAAGTATGAGCAGGCCGTGAATAAGCATCTGATGCTAACTAACGAAAAAATTCAGCAACAAGAGCAGCGATTGCGCTTAGAACACGCCAACAAGGAATTTGGATCCGTGGGTGCGCAGAGGGCCTATCAAAATGACAATCGTTTGGATCTTTCTCAAGACACTCGGGCCGCAGAAATTGCCAACGAGTTAGGGCGCGGGGAGCGTCGAGAAGAATACACAAGTCCCCATGATGTCGTACAAAAAGAAATTTTTGAGAGTCAGCAAAGAGACGAATATTCGCAAGCTTATCGCGAAGAGTATGCACGTCAGTTTGTTGAAAATGCCCGTCGAGGTGGTTACAAGGTGATGCTCAGCGAGGATTTAACTCGCGTGATATCAGTGACACCTATCCGTCGGCCAAGCCAAAACCAAATGGAAATTTTGGGTGGCGGCGCCGGTGCTGGGTCAGCTCAGTAATTCAAAACATCTGCATTCTTTTTCCAGCGTTTAAAAAATCCATGATCAGCCATACTAAAGTATTGTGACGACGTCATTACGATGTGATCGTTCAGCGTGATTTGAAAAACCTTAGCCAGTTGATTGATTTTTCGCGTGATCAGGACATCTTGTTCGGAGGGTTTGGCTTCGTCGCTGGGGTGGTTGTGGGCCATAACAAATGAACTTGCGTTGCACAGAATCAGAGTGCGAAAGATATCGCGGGGATGGATGAGGCAATGGTCTGCTGTTCCGCGAAATATCATCTCTGTTTTAATCATTTTTAAATGCGAATTAAGAGCAATAATCCAGACTTCTTCAGCGAATGGATTTATTTGCGCGCGGAGACATTCGTAGGCTTGCAGACTTGTGGACACTTCCGTCATTCCTTAAGTCGCGTGCAAGAATCACACAGTCCTAATACCGAAATAAAGCGTTTCAGACGTCCGGTTTGGGACTTGCTTGTCCGAAAACATCGACATAGACTTTCGTTAATGTTCCAAATGGGAATAGGAAGGTGTTATGAAAAAGAATCTTACTTTAGCAGCTCTGTCTCTTTCACTTTTAGCAGTTGTTAGCTGCGGTCCTAAAGCTTTCGTAAAAGGCCAATACGATGATGTAAATCGTGAAAACCTGATGAATGACCAATGGTCAGAAACAGACATGCAAAAAGCGGTGGCTGATCTTGTTGCGAGCTTGATGGTGTCCCCAGCAATCAACGGCACTAAAAAAATGCCTGTGGTTATGGTGACTGGTTTGCAAAACAAAACAAGCGAACACATCGACACTCAAAGCATCATGGACATGGTTCGTGTAGAGTTGATGAAATCTGGCAAAGTCGGCTTCATTGATAAAGAAGCGCGCCAAGATATCTCTGACGAATACAACTACCAAAACTCTGGTATGGTTGCTGAAGACTCTAAAAAAGGCCCCGGCGGTCAAGTTGGAGCAGACTTCATCATCAACGGACGTTTGGATTCTATCGTTCAAGAAGTTGGTAAAGACAAATCAGTATACTACAAATTGACTTTGAATTTGACGAACTTGAAATCAAGCATGATTACTTGGTCGGACCAAAAACAAATTCGTAAAACATTTAAAAAGAAATCTATTGGTCTTTAATTAGATGAATTTTTTCTTACGAAGACTCACGCCCGTCGTGGGTCTTTTTTTTAGTCTATCGCTTCTAGGTTGCGCCACTTATCAGAACAAAGTGACGGGCGCACGGGACGCTCTTGCGCGTCGGGATTTCGATGCCGCACTAAAAGATTTAAAACCTCTGGCTAACCAAGCCAACGGCGATCAGTTGGTGTACTTGTTAGACTATGGCGTGGCTTTGCAGTTGGCAGGTCAGTACAAGGAAAGTAACGACGTCTTTCTGCAAGCGGACCGTTTAGCAGAACAAATCGATTATCACTCGGTGTCTCGTATTGCGGGTTCTTTGGCTTTGAACGAAGAAATGGTTCAGTACAAAGGTGACACTTTCGAAAAAATCTTTATCAACGCATACCTTGCGATGAATTTTTTAGAGATGGGCAAGCTTGACGACGCCTTGGTCGAAGCTCGACGTATCAACGAAAAATTCTTAAAGTACCGGGCCGATGAAAAGAAAGCGTTTGAGCTAAATTCATTCAGTAAATATTTATCAGCAGTTACGTGGGAAGCCAGCCGCAGTTACGATGATGCGTACATCGCTTACAACGAAGCTTACAAAATTGATCCGACGATCACGACCATTCACGAAGACTTAATACGTTCCGCAAAACTTGCTCGTCGTATGGATTCTTATCAAGCATGGAAAAAACAGTTCCCCGAAGTGAAAGAAGATCCGGCATGGTACGATAAAACGCGCGGTGAATTGATCGTGATTTATCAACAGGGTTGGGGCCCCAGAAAAGCTCCTGGTTCTGGTGAATACCGCTTTCCAACTTTGCTTCCGGTGTACAGCGAAACTCAGCAAGCACGTTTGAATGTCAGCAGTAAGTCGTATTTAAGTCGTGAAGTTTATGATGTGCAGAAGGCCGCGATTGAAACTTTAAGAGACGACCAAGGAATCTTAGTCGCAAAACGAGTGGCGGGATTAGCAACAAAAGCAGTGTTGTCAGATCAGTTACGACAAAAAAATGAACTTTTGGGAAGTCTTGCGTGGATTGCGATGAACGTTGCAGATCGCGCGGATGTACGCCAGTGGTCGACATTGCCGCAAACGATTCAAATCATTCGCGTGCCGTTAGCACCGGGAAAATATTCAGCGATTGTCGAAGGATTAAATATGTCATCGGCACCGACGGGTGAGGTTTCTGACGAACGCACGATTGAAATCAAGCCAGGCCAAAAGAAATTCATCGTTTGGCGTTCTTTAAAATAAGTTTTTGAAGTTTAGTTTCTAGAAAAACAAAAAGGCTCTGTTTCCAGAGCCTTTTCATATTTGTTTGTCTAACTTAGTCTTAGTTGTTCAAGCCAAGAGATGAACCTGGAAGGTTCGGAGTCTCGTCGTCTTGTTGAAGACCAGGAAGAACAGTCGCTTTTTCAGCAGCTACTTTAGCAGTAGTGTCTGTGTTGTAGCGAGTCGCTGCAGTTGCAACGCGGTTTTCCAAGTTTTGCTTAACGCTGTCAGTAGAAGCATTTTCAACAACAGTGTTAACTTGTTGCTTAGTCATGTAATCCTGAGGGAATGCGCCAAGTTTCGCAAGGTAGCCAGAGATGCTTCCGTTACCATTTTGGATGATTTCGCGAAGTGTGAAAAGAGGAGCATATTGAGATGCTTTCTTTTCTGCTTCGAAAATAATCTGCGTCAAAGTAGCAGCAGTGATATCGTTTTTCGATTTGTTATCGATAACCATCACTTCTTCGTTTGTGCGGATCATTTTAGCGATGTCGTCCAAAGTCACATAGCAGCTTTGTTGCGTGTCGTATAATTTGCGATTCTGATAGCGCTTGATGATTTTAACTTTAGAATTTGGCTTCGATGTTAATGTTTCGTTTTGGTTGATCAAAAGTGCCTCCCAATTTGAAATTTCCCCAAAGTCTCAAGGAGATATGCTGCTTTATGATTCAGCGTCCCCTTGCAGATGGGCGCAACCTATCCCTGCCGCCACCCCTTGTCAAGGGCTCGTCAGATCAAAAGAAAAGACTCTTGGCGTTATTTTTGGAACAAATAAATACCCGTTTTCAAAACTTTTACCGACCTTTGTCTAAAGTTTTTAGAAAACCCCGCCGAAAGGTAAATAAGCGTTCTTTCGGGATGGGGCATCGTTTAATGAAAACTAAAGAAAAACAAGAGTTTAAGTCGTCGGGTGTTTTGACTCTATTGGGTCTTGTCGGCTTTTCGACGGCGATCATTGCAACCCCCTGGAACCGCCAAATCGAAGATTCACGCAGCGAAATTGCACGTCAAAAAGCCGAAGTCGTAGGCTATCAAGTCGTGCAAATATACCGCGAAGCAGCAAAAAATTCAGCCTCATCTTCCTCTAAAAAAGTGCGAAATCCCGCTTCTGTAGAGGATTCTCAGGCCTTTTCCCCTGAAAATTTGCGCAGCACAGGTACGATGGGGGTGGACCCCTGGGGTCAGCCTTATCGTTATCGCATAATCTCCGCAGATGCCCTCGGCAAGGTGCGTATCCTTGTCTGGTCTTCCGGTCCCAACCAGAAAGTGGAGACGGCTAGCCTCGACAACGAAGAGGCTCCTATCAAAGAACAGCCGCTGTATTTAGGCGACGATATGGGCGTTCTTCTGAGTATGTCTCAAAACTAGAATCTTCCTCTCACGATTTAGGTCGCGATGAGGTCCTGTTACATAAAGAAATTCTCAAAATACGCCGATCAGCCTAGTGACTAAGGAGATCTAATGTTTCCATACACTAGGGCCGCGATAATCCTCCCTGTATTACTAACTCTCACTGCCTGTGCGACTTTCACGTCGTCTTCAGCGCCTGAATCAGGCAAGGCGACATACTACGAATCTTCGTATGATGATAAAAATCGCGCTCCAGCTTCGTTTGCTCCTGCGGCGGTGGCAACAGATGGCAGTGCAACCTTAGATCCATTCTACATGCGCACCCAAGCGGACTATTACTTCGCAATGGGAGAAGCCTACAGCTTAGACGGCAACTCTGCGAAAGCGGTTGAGTCTTTCAAAATGACTTTGGTTTACGATCAAGAGTCTCCAGCGGTGAACATGCGTTTGGCGACAGAGTACCTTAAGCAAGGTTTGATCTCTGAATCTATGGGACAAGCGGAAGAGGCCGTTAAAAAAGATCCAAAAAATATCGATGCGAAACTTTTATTGGGTGGTTTGTATTCTTCAATGAAGCTTTACCCAAAGGCGATGGTTGAATACACGAAGGTGATGAAGCTGCAGCCAAACAACACTGAAGCCCCATTATACATTGGCGCTTTGTACTCGGAACAAAAACAGTACGACACGGCAGTAAAGTACTTCGAGTCTTTGGCGAAAAATCCTGAATACACAACTCCGTACTTGGCAAATTATTATATTGGCCGCGTGCGTGTTGAACAACCGGATGCAAAATACCAAAAAGTAGCAGAAGAATATTTCAAAAAAGCTTTGAAGCTAAAGCCAGATTTTGCTGATGCGACATTGGCTTTGGGAGCTCTTTACGGGAAACAAAAAAAGGAAGACAAAGCGATTGCTTTGTATCGCGAATTCCAAAAAGAAAATACTCCAAGTGCGCGCATTGCTGAAATCTTAGCACAAACGTACATCGATCGCGGTGACTATGCTGCTGCTTATGAACAATTGGAAGTCGTTGAAAGCGAATCCGATGAGCCATTAAACGTGCGCATGAAAATGGCTTTGATCCTTATTGAACAAAAACGTTACGACATGGCCGCGCAAAAATTAGAAGACATCCTTAAGGATGCTCCAGAGTCTGACAAAGTTCGTTTTTACCTAGCCGCTGTTTTTGAAGAAACTCAGCAAGCAGAAAAAGCAGCGCGCGAATACCGTAAGATCCCAGTGACAAGCACTTACTATGGGGAAGCCGTGGTGCATGCTGCTTATCTTCTGAAGGGTTTGGGCAAATTGGAAGAAGCTTTAGAAGTGGCATCAAAAGGTCTTAAGGACCGCCAAGATCAACCACAAATTTTTGCGATGTATGCTTCGTTGCTAGATGAAAAAGGCGATTACGCAGCGGCTTCAAAAATCTTAGAGCAAGGTTTAGAAAAGTTTGCGGATAATGCCCAATTAAGATTTTACTATGGCACGATCAACGACCGTCTTGGCAAAAAAGAGGTTGTAATCAAAGAAATGAAGCGTGTTTTAGAAATCGACCCAAATCACGTGCAAGGTATGAACTATCTAGCATTCACTTGGGCTGAAATGAACTTGCACTTACCAGAAGCTGAAGAATTGGCCCGCAAAGCTTTAGCCCTTGAACCAAAAGACGGTTACATCCTAGATACTTTGGGATGGATCTTGTACAAGCAAGCGAAGTTTGCAGAGTCGATCAAGTTCTTAGAGGCGGCTCACAAGTACCAAGGCACTGTCAGCATTATTGCGGAACACTTGGGTGATGCTTACTATAAGCAAGCGATGGTTGATAAAGCGAAAAAAATGTACCGCAAAGCCGCTGATCTTGAAACTGACAAAAAGAAAGTCGACGAGATTCGTAGCAAAATATTTGCGATCGAAAAGCAAGAGCTTTCAAATCCGCGCTTCCCAGCGTCGGTGGATGCTCCTATTTCGGCAGAGAACTCGCGCTAATAACTTGCTCGCGAACCTCTAGATAAGAGAAGTAGCTCACATAGAATAACAAGGGGAGGGTGATAATAAAGCCGGCTCCCCAAGTTAAGCCAGAAATCATCACCAAGATCGCCAGATAAAAACTTAAAGACAGATAAAGACGAAATCGCTTAAATGAATTGAGGCCTACGACGTCGATGGCTTTAGCGATATTCACTTTGCTTTCTAGGCGCAAGCGCAACGCCTGCGACAACACTAAGTAAAAATAAATCGACAGAATAAATAAGCCCAACGATAAAGGCAGGGTCATGTGCAGTGGCTGTGGACTTTCTAAGATGCCCATGGAAGAGCCTAAAAGAACTCCGGTAGGAAAAAGGACGACGGCAGCCACCAAGAATGGTGTCAGTTCCTTCGTTGTTAAAAGTGTCTTGCCTTTTTCGCCACGTATTTTCTGATCTGCGATTTGTTGCAGGCTTAAAAGCCCCGCTGACATCAAAAAAGAGCTTATATAAGGAATATGACGGGAAAAGAGCACGATAAATGCAGCTGCAGAGCCTAAAATAAGCCCATAGTGCCAATTATTTTTGAAATGATTCAAGGCTTGTTTAAAAGCATTCATTTCCCTATGCTAAGGCAATGAATACCAGGATCAATTTAATTCTATTTTTAGTTTTAACCTTTTTCCTTTCTGGCTGTGTCACCAAGACAGTGCGCGAAGGTTCCTATCAAAAAGCGCAGTGGGAAACACAGGCGGTGGTCAAAGATCTAAAGAATGACAAAACTCAGTCTTTAAATATTGATATTTACGCGATTAAAAACGAAA
>CAMLMF010000021.1 GCA_946480995.1 uncultured Bdellovibrio sp.
AAACAAAAAAATGAGCCAAGAAGCCAAAGACAAGGTCATGAAAGAGATTAAAAAACTCAAAATGATGTCACCTATGTCTGCGGAAGCAACAGTTGTAAGAAATTACATCGACTGGGTGTTGTCACTTCCTTGGGCTGACTACAGTGAAGAAAAACATGACATCAAAAATGCTCAACGCATTTTAGATGAAGATCACTGGGGTCTTGAAAAAGTTAAAGACCGTATCCTTGAATACCTTGCCGTTCTTTCGATTTCGAAAGATATGAAGGGTCCTATCCTTTGTTTGGCAGGTCCTCCAGGGGTTGGTAAAACTTCATTGGCAAGATCGATTGCTGAGTCTTTGAATCGTTCTTTCGCGCGCATCTCTTTAGGTGGCGTGCGTGACGAAGCAGAAATTCGTGGTCACAGAAAAACATACGTCGGCGCGATGCCAGGTAAAATCCTGCAAGCACTTCGTAAAGTCGACAAAGGCAACCCACTTGTGTTGCTAGATGAAATCGACAAAATGGCCAATGACTTCAGAGGCGACCCAGCGGCAGCAATGCTTGAGGTGTTGGATCCTGAACAAAATGCCAACTTCCAAGATCACTACTTGGAGCTTGAATACGACCTTTCAAAAGTGATGTTTATCGCGACAGCGAACTCATTGCATACGATTCCACGTCCATTGTTGGATCGTATGGAGATCATCAATCTTGAAGGTTATATCGAGCAGGAAAAATTCCATATCGCGAAGAACTATCTAGTTCCTAAGCAATTGGAAAACCATGGCTTGAAAGACTATCGAGTTTCGATCAAAGACGAAACGATCCGCGACATCATTCGTTACTACACGCGCGAAGCGGGTGTGCGTAACTTAGAAAGACAAGTGGGTAACGTCGCTCGTAAAGTAGCTAAAGACATCGTGATGAACGAAACTTTAGAAACTTTCCGTAACGAACCGAAAACTGATAAAAAAGCCGCGGCTAAAAAAGGCGCAAAATCTGCAAAAACTTCGAGTGCAAAAGCTCAAGGTTATGTTGTGACTCCGCAAAAACTAGTCGAGCTTTTAGGTCCACACAAATACAAATTCGGTCAAATCGAGTCTGAAAATGAAATCGGTTTAACGAATGGTATGGCATGGACTGAAGTGGGCGGTGACTTGCTTGCTGTCGAAGTGAGTGTGGTGCCTGGAAAAGGCAAATTCACAGTCACAGGTCAGTTGGGCGATGTCATGAAAGAATCTTGTTCTGCGGCGATGAGCTATGTTCGTTCAAGAGGTCCTTTGTTCGGTTTGGACAAAGAATACTTCTCGAACATCGACGTACACATCCATTTGCCAGAGGGTGCTGTGCCTAAGGACGGTCCTTCAGCAGGTATCGCACTGACAACTTCGATTGTTTCGGCAATCATGAAAGTGCCAGTGAAAAGAACTGTGGCAATGACAGGCGAGGTTTCACTTCGTGGTCGTGTGATGGCGATTGGTGGCTTAAAAGAGAAAATCTTGGCAGCTCACCGTGGTGGTATCAAGATGATCATCTGTCCGAAAGAGAACGAAAAAGATCTTAAGGACATCCCTAAGGAAGTGATGAAAGACTTGAAAGTGATCTTAGTTGATCACGTCGACCAAGTTCTGATCAATGCGTTGGATATCAAAAATCCAAAAGAGCTTTTCAAATTGCAAAAAGAACCGCAATTTGGAATCAAAGCGCAGTACACAGGACAATCGGTTCATCATCATCACTAAGATGAAGTTAAAAATTTAAACCTCAAAGAGGGCTCCGGAAACGGGGCCCTCTTTGTTTTTTGGGCTCGTCGCTCGCAAGCTAGACCATCATCCAGATACTCTATATAAACCATAATTTGATTTGTATAAGTTAAATTTGTTTATGAGTATTCATTTGTATTAAACGAAGGAATATTTATGAAAAGTTTTTTAGCGTTGGTGTTGTCTTTATCTTTTTGTGCCTTTGGGGCAAAAGCTGAGGAGGCAATACATGCGAGTGATCAGTTTGTTGATAAGCAGTCTGAATATAAAGAGGCCTTTGAAAGAGCGCAGACATATCACGAGCAGGCTTTGCACAGATTACGATTCGAAAAACCTGCAACTATAGAAGAACAGCAGATCAGTGTTATTCAGTCCATAAAGCTCAGCACCACTGAAACACGCAATTATCTTCAAAAATTTTGGAGTGATCTTAGAAGTAAGCCTGTAGTCGAGAGCGTTAGAAATGCATGGAAAAAATTTTCTGGAACTCTAAGTACGCCTCCTGTTGCAACAGGGTTGTTTTACATTTTCAATACTGCGGGAACTGTCCCAGAGGTTCTATGGATTCCCGATGGTGCCTATGATCCGGACGGCACCATTGATCGCTTCGAGTTTGATTTTGGCGATGGCACCTCACAAATCATTCCTTATGCAGACTTTGATTCAGCTAAAACGGTGTCTCATGTCTATGCAGCCAACGGAACTTATAATGCTTCAGTGAAGATTGTAGATAATAATGGCGATTTTAGCATGTACTATGGATCAGTCACTGTCGTAAGCAATAACCAGTTGCCTGTTCCAAAATTTGCGATGCAGTACAATCAAGTTCCAAATTTCTTAAAGTTAGATCTGACTTCTCAAGCCACTGATGACGCTGGAATTATTCGACATACCTGGAGATTCGGAGATGGCTCTCCTGATTCTGTAGGGACTGCCAACACTTCTGTCAGCAGAACCTATACAAATCCAGGGATGTATCTTATTCAATACGTAGTTCGCGATAGTCACCGGGGACAGATTACTGGCTGGACTCATGCTTACGTGGGGCAACCACAGCCTCCCGGTGGGTCGTATCCAGTTCCGTTAATTTATGCAGACACTCATGCTGGGGTCGCTCCGCTTCAGGTAAATTTTGACGGAGAAAAGTCATTCGATGTCGGCGGAAGTATTGTGTCTTACGAATGGAATTTTGGCGATTTCTCCCATCCGAAGAATATTTCTTATCAGGCCAAACCAAGCTTTCGGTACATGCAACCAGGAACGTACTATGGTTTTTTAAAAGTCACTGACAACGGCGGTCGTTTTAATACTCGATACTTCGCCGTCTATGTAAGCCCGGCTGCACCAAATACGTTAGAACCTGCGGAAATTACAGTTATACCAAATGCTGCGGCGAGAAGCTTCAGTTTTGACTCAAACTACAGAAGTATTCACGCATCAGTTCCTTCGTATTATCAGATTTGGGATTTTGGAGACGGCACACCTATAGTAAAGGGTAACTATCCTACACATGTGTATGGTTCAGAAGGGACCTACACAGTCACTCTTAGAGTTTATGACGTCAAAGGTGGATTTCAGCAGATTCAAAAGAATTTAGTAGTTGGTTCCAATCAAAGTTCGCCCACAAGCAATTTTTATGCGGACAATCCGAATACAAAAGTGCTGACACCCGTTAACTTTATCACCTCAAATCCAACTTGGGTCTCTCCGACAACCACGGCAAAGTGGAGCTTCGGCGATGGCACTGTGCAAACAGGCTTGCACAAGGATCTTTTGAACGTTTCTCACACCTATAGCCAAAAAGGCTTTTACCCCGTAGACCTTGTCGTCACTGATGAGTTTGGGAAGTCGTCATATTATACAGCATACGTAAATATACAGTCCGCGAATCAGCCTATTCACCCCGTGATCGATCTTTCAGCTCGAGCAGGTAAGATTCCGCTTCCAATTAGATTCGATGCAAGGGAATCCACCTCCAGTGCTGGCCCCATTGTGAATTACTATTGGCATATATGGACACCATCTGGCGTCCAGACAAGTCAAAACAGTGTATGGACAAACACCTATACAACAGGTGGGGAGCGTTATGTAAATCTTTATGTAGAAGACAATCAAGGAAACTCGGGTTGGGCGACAGACATTTTTGCTGCTATCGACCCTGCGCAAGTTCCAGCAGGGAATCAGAATCCTGTTGCAAATATACAGTTAGATTTTTCCTTTAACGGTGCATCTACTATGATTCATCCGTCCGGATGGTTTTCAAGTGATCCAGATGGAGATCGCATAGTTTCTTATGAGTGGATTCTTGATGGATCTCCCGTTTCGAGTAAGCCTAATTTTAGTTATAACTTGAGTGGCACTAGTCAGCATCTTCTAGCACTTCGAGTGACAGATAAATGGGGTGCCGTAGGCGAAAGAAAGATATCATTTAAAAAACCACTTGTAAGCTTTGATTATGCTCCAGTCAAGCCTGTTGTTTCTGAAGAGATATACTTTACTGCTGATGAGCAAACAATGGTTTTACCTGATTCCCAGGCTACGGATTTTGTATGGGAATTTGGCGATGGCACTTCTCCGCAATCTGGAAGTATCGCAAATCACGTTTACTCATCCACCGGGACATTCAACGTTCGCCTAACAATGACTGATAATCTTCAGCGCAAATATTATTCACATAAGACAGTAATGGTAGTTGATCCAAATCAGTTTACAGCAAAAATATCTGCAGTAACTTCTGATGGGGTTGACCATGGGCAATCGGGTGGTGTCCTGGGCTCATCTCACTTTCCTGAAACAGTTAATTTTGACTTAAATGAATCTGAAGTCCTCGGCGACGGAGTGAAGTCGGCCATTTGGGATTTTGGTGACGGCACCACTGGGTTTGGTTTAACTACTACAAATACTTATCATCGCCCAGGCCTTTACACAGTTTCGGTAACCGCAGTGGATTCTTATAATAATAGCTCTACATCTTCTATGCAGATCAGAATTAAAGACTGGGATTGTTTGATCGCAGATAGCGTCGATGGTTGTCTTAATTTGGTCAATGCAAGGGGCAATACATTTGAAATGAGTGCCTCTGAGTGGATTGTAACTCACGGGAAGGATAGTTCTTTGCAGTGGGCACCTGATTCGACTGAATTAGATTATGCTCAGCTGTTGGCCCCAGGGGATGGGAATTCAACAGGAATAAACATTACCTCAGCGGTCATTTTAAACGGAAACGAAGTCAGGATTCAGAAGTCTGGATTGCAGAGTTTGAACCTTGATTTCTCTAAAAAGTATCGCCTGGACATACAAACCAAGCTTAGTGACAACTCACCCTATCACGGCGTCTTTCCCAGCGTGTCTTTCGGAATAGGAGCAATTGCAGTTTCTTTAAATGAAGAAAATGCAAAGTTGGTAGTTAAAGGTTCATCAGGTGGATATTATAAGTATGTCGATATTGGCAATAACCTAACTTTTTATTTAGGAAATCTTCCCGTTGATTCCTATATTCTAACCGTTTCTAAGGGAGAAAAGATTCGCACTTACTCAGTCAATGTTGTGGATGATGTCGTGCAAAGCCTGAGTGTTGACCTAAGCTCGAGCGCGTTGATGGTACCTATTAATGGAAGTACATACTCCTCTGGCAGTTTGGATTATTTAAAGTCTTATCATGATGGCAATAAATCTAGTCTAAATTATGATCCAAATGTTTATGATGATTGCGGTAATCGTGCTCCATTTCCAATTGCAGACGGTCCCGTACCTCAGGGGACAAATATCAATAGAACATTTGTGACGAGTGATCAGTACTCCTCTCCTATTGTGATACATAAGGTTACCAAAGCCTATGGCAATGAACTTAAAATATCATGTAATATATTTGCTAGTTTGTCCGACTATGATCTTATGAAATGGCGTTATTTGGATGCTCCCAAGAGATGTTCAGCTTACCGCCCAGGCGAGTTCGATGGGACTTGGAACTATTTTATTAGCAATACTTTTTTTCAGAGATTTCTTCCGGCGACTCTAAAGTGGGAGTTCGTTGATACCGTTTCAGGAAAGGTTGTTACTGGTGAATACTCAACTAACTTAGCTAAAGTTTCTTCAGAAAACGGGCTAGTGTTGGAGAATATGATCTCCAAGCTTGGCATTCGAGATGGGTCTAGACCAGACTTTAAGTGGGGGCCAAAATTTTACCCAAAGATTCAGATACCGCGTAATTTTCTTAGGCCCCAATTGACTCTGACACTTCCGCATTATGATCTTCCTGAGTATCCTGGGTATTATATTCTTTGTGATATCGACTCTGAGAAAGAAATTTTACCTAGCGTGTTAGATGTAATTCCTGTCGATGGATTTGCAACGGCAGTGATGCATTCTCCCGCTGATAACGGTTCCCGTTTTTTAAAGGAGAAATTTTTCCCTGTCGGAATTGACAGTGATTTAACTGGAGCTACATTCAACTTACCGGAGATTTTTAAGGCTAGTATAAAACTTAAGATGCATTCGGGTACTCTCTTTCCACAAGACATAGACAAGATTAAAGTAAAAATGTTTTACGGAGACCTGGATGTTGGAAGTCATACTTATACGTTGACCGCAGAAAATTATGAAAATGTTAAGCCGAACAGTTCGAATTTTGACATTGTCTTAGATCTTGATGCAGATCATTTTAAGAATTTTATTTCCTATGTTCCAAACGATGATAAAAAAATAAAATTTGAGTTTGTTCCTCTTGGCGTTGGGTTTTCTGAAAATCGAGTTAGTTCAAAGACAATCGGAAACATTACTCCGTTGTTTAATATGAAAAGCTTGCTAGGGGACTTTTGCAAGAATGGTAACTATAATCCAACAAAGACTAGTATGTATACCGCCCCTACTTTAATGAATGATATGTATACACTTGCGAATAGCCGTGGGGTTAATTTCCGCTGTAATGATGCAAGCTTACCTTGGGGAGGATTGTTTGTAACGGGACCAGCAAAACACACCGAGGGTCATCGCATAGGTAGAAACATTGATGTCAGATATTCTAATACGGACCTAGCCGCCCAAGAACTTTATGATTACCCCAAAGCAACGAAAAGACGCGCCGACCTCGCAACATATTTAGAATTGGCTAATTGGGCAGAGCTAGTTGCAATTGATGAACACCCCGACACTGCCAAGTCTGCGGTCTTAAACATGTGTATGAATAATGGTAGTCCCTTGTATCCTTGTACTATTGCAACGAGCCTGGGCGACTTAAATAAAGAAAAAATATTGCAGCTATGTCAGTGGCAGGCTGCGACGTTTGGCACTCTTTGTTCCTCGGGCTCTTCTGGCTACATTGGAGCTATTGTTAGGTATTCAACTTGGGTAGAGTACAATCTAAGAGATTTAAAAAAGATTACGAGTCTCCTAGGCGGAGTTAGAATGTCCGGAGGTGAAATGTTCGCGCCTTTCAAGCCTGAATCTTTGGGGGCTTTAGATTTAAATTGGCAAAGACACGCGATTAATAGCGGTAAATGGCCAGATGGAACCAGGATTTATAAGTTAAATGGTAATAGTATTTCGACCGCTTTAATTGATTCTTGTCATGGCAATAGCGGCGGCTGTAGCTTGGGACAGTTCTTTAAAGTAGAGGATGCGGTACACATAGACCATATTCATTTGCAATATTGAGGGTAAGATTTTATGAAAAAATTTATAGTAGCTAGTTGTTTGTTGATTTTTACCTGTCTTCATTCCGAAGGAAGGGAACCATCGGAAAAAGACTACAGAAGTCTGCCGAAAATTTTAAAGCAGAACGGAATCAATCCCGAGAGCGTAACCGTTGATAAAAGTACGGTGGTTTGGCAGACAACTTGTGATAGTGCAGCAGGGGATGAGTTGGGCGCAAAAGGGGTGATAATTTTTCACGCCACGACCCTTCAACCCCTCAAGGTGAAAGACATATTGTTGAACAAAGGGTCTAGAATTCGTTTCTGTGAAGGTGAAGTTACGTCTATTCGGGGCAATTTTGACTCTCAAGGGAAGCAAATAGACTTTGAAAAAGATGGATTTTTTTGCGCGGACTTCATTGCAATAAACAAAAAGGGTCAGCTGTGCCAATGTCTTCTAGCCAAAGATATCATAGTCGAAGGGTTTAAAGTTCCAAAAGGAACAGATCTGGTGTTGAAGAATGGAAAGCCATATTCATTCATTTTCTCTCCAAGAGACCCAAGTGTTAAAGACTACTGGGGAGACATTTTTTTAATTGAAAATGGCAAACCCATAGTATCTGTTAAACAAACTCACTCTTGTGAGTTTGAAGAATAGTCTCAAAACTTGAGATTCTTTAAAGGGCCCTTCCCATTGTGGAGGGCTTAACCCAGTGAACACGGTCCAGATGGCGCAACTGGTCAGAGCTCCCTGCGGACGCAGATCTATTACATTACTGAAATCAATTCCCACTATGCCCGCAAAATAGGCAACTGTCCGCGTCTTACATTGACGAAATCCTGACAATCTGTAAAAACCTGAAGCCCTGCGAGTTATATAAAAAAAGTTTTGAAGTTTTAGGAGCCTATGAGCCAGCTAGACAGCGCTTTAGAGCTCGGCAAGTTGTACTATGATAGAGGTGAATTCGTTCCCGCTATCGAGCACTTAAACAGTGCCGCCAACGGTTACTTTGCCGAGAAAGATTTTTCTCAGTACTTAAAGTGTTTGAATATGCTTTTGCGTATCTATGCAGAACGCGAACAATTCGAAGACATCAATCAAGCAAAAGAAAAACTTCAAGATCTGGTACTTAAGGAAGGCTTTGAGCTGAACTCTAAGACTTATTACACACTCGCAGTGTGCGCTTCCTATAAAGGTCAACTAGACACAGCCATGGACTATTGCCAAAAAGCTTTGGCGATTGCTTTGGCGTCAGATAATAAAGAAGACATCTGTCACGCGATCTTCGGTTTGGCGATGACTTATTCTCATCCGTCGATTGGTCGTCAGTCAGACGCTTTGAAAGAGATCTACAATCTTCAGGTCTTCTTCCAAGTTTATAAAATGCCTGATCTTCAGGCGTCTTCGTTGTTCTTAAATGCGGACATCTTAAAACAAATGAAGAAGTATGATGAAGCCATTGAAATCTTATGGCGCGCATACGACATCGTTAAAGAAACTCGCAATGTTGTTATGTCCAACTATCTGATGGGCGCGATGGCAGATGCGTATTTCGAAATCGGCGATAAAGACATGGCTAGAACTTATATCTCTTTGGCGCAAAGATCTGTGGATGGTGAAAACCACCGTCGTCTAGCGCGCATGGTAAAAGCCTTGTCTGATAAGATCGGTGGAGATTCACAAACGAATTTCGACCTGATCTTTGATGAGCCGAACCATTCTGTTATTGAAAAGAAATTAGGCCGTATTGATTTCAAAAATCAGTTCATCCTTTTGGATCTATTGCGACTATTCCTTCAGAATCAGGGGCAAATCTATTCAAAAGAGTACCTTGTTGAGAACGTTTGGAAACAACCTTACGATCCAGCGGTGCATGACAACAAAATTTACGTGACAATTAAGCGTCTTCGTAAGTTGATTGAACCTGACTATGAAAAGCCTAAATACATCTTTAGAGCTAAAAATGGTTATTACATGAATAAAGCTGCTCGGGTTCATTTCGAGCACTAATGGGGGGATTCATGTTTCGTAAGTTTTTGTTAGCGACCTTGATGGCCGTGTCAGCTTTATCAGTGACAGCACATGCTGCAGCTCCTGGTATTGAAGAGCACGTGATGCCTGCAAGTGATGATCGTTGGGTTCCATGGCCGTTCCATTTGGCGCAGCCGTTCCCATGGAAAGACATCCAGGGGATGTGGAAAGTGGAACAAGGGGATTTCACTTCTTACTTCTCACTGAAAGTGGTTCGTGAAAAATCCACGGGTGTGCGTCAGCTTCAAGTAAAACAATATGATGGCGACAACTGCCGCATTATCGCGACAGGTGTAGCTTTAGAGCGCAATCAAAAAGTCCTAGCGCAAATGACTGTGAAAGGCGGCGACACATATCGCTTCCAATTAACGGCGTTTAGCGAAAAAGATTCTCCGATCCCACCTTTGAAAGGCACAATTGCCACTTCAGGTGTGATGGTGCTTTCAATGGGACCTTTAAATGACCAGGTTCCAGCGGATATGATCCACTTACAAATCATGAAGATCTCTGATCATTTGACTCAGAAGTTCTGCATCGAGGACGTAAAACGATAGTCTTTAAAAACCCGCTTCTAAAGCGGGTTTTTAGTTTTAGCGACACGAGAATCCACAATGGGTAATAATAAGAATTCACTATTCACGCGCATTGCGAAGGCAGCAGCTAATTACTCGGGAAGACCCTGGGTTTTTGCTACGGCTGTGTTACTTATTTTGGCTTGGGTTATCACGGGGCCGATGTTTGGCTTTAGTGATACATGGCAATTGATCATCAATACCAGCACTACGATCATCACTTTTTTGATGGTCTTCTTGATTCAAAATACTCAGAACCGCGACACCGCCGCAATTCAGATCAAGTTAGACGAACTTATTCGTGCCACTAAGGGGGCTCACAATGCTCTTTTGGATCTTGAAGAGCTGGAAGAAGAAGAGCTCAGTCGCATTCGTAACAACTATCAAGCCATGGCCGTCAGCGCCCGTGAAGATCTTAAGAACGGCAAGATCGACACCGAGATGCCAGACATCAAAAATTAAAAATCTTATCCGACTTCCGCGTGTCTCAAAATAAGACATTCGGTGGGCTCCCTTCGGCACGGGCCTTGAATTGTAAAGCTTTGATGTCTGTGAAAAAAGTCAGCTCATATCAAATTGCTATGGGGGTTGTGAAGTGTCTAAGGCTTAGATACCTGATCAACTTTCTGCTGCTATTTTCCCTTATGGCTCCATTGGGAGGGCAGGCGCAAGAGCTATGCTCTTCGGTTCTATTATCGCGACCTACAAAAAGCGACTTGTTTGCGGACTTGAATACCAATTCTGTCGAATCAATGGATGCGCCTTTGTGGCAGTCGTATGTGGATGGGATTCAAACACCAGCGGAGTACTCTGCCTTCGTTCGCGAAATGCAGGTGCTCGCGATTAAGCGGGTGGCGCCTAAGAATAAATATGGCTCCGTCAGTGATTATCGCGGCGATGTGGGTATTGTTTATCGTTTGCAGGCTTTGGATTTTATCGGCCCTGTTGTGCGCTTTCGTGACCAGATGACCTTAGAACAGAAAAATACCTTGATGAAAGATTTTGAAACGGTTCATCGTTATGGCATGGATCAGTCGTTAGAGTCTCATCGCCGTTGGGGAGCACTTCAGTCTGCCTTCAGGCTGGCGTTGTTTCCTGAAACTCTACCTGACTTTATTAAAAACACGTCTTCAGATGTTGATTACGGGGCTTCGGGAGTAAACTTTGCCTTTGGTCCCTCAGTGCGCATTGCCCTTGCCTCGGTGCCAGCGAAAATGAAACAAGAAGCGCGGAATGTTCTTACCCAAGAGTTGCAGAAAGAATTTAGCGCAGCCAAGAATGGGGAGGGCAAAAGAAGACGGCGCAATCTAGAGACCATTCATTATTATTTATCGGCTAAGAATCTTTTAAGCATAGCTCAAGACCTTGACGGTAAAACGGTCCGCGAAACCGTGCTGGTGGAATGGATTGATCAGCATTGGGCACCGATCGTGACGGCCCCGATGCCTAAAGGTGTTGGTGAGTACAGTTTTAAAGCTGTCCTTGATATCGCTAAAATCGTGCAACAGAAAATGGCAGGACAGTTCAGCGGATCTTATATCGAACTTTATGGCAGTTTTCCGAATATGAAAGCGCATCTGGCGACATCCGATGTGGATGTGCATTTGGGCGACACATTGATGCTGAAATACCTTGAAGCTTTTAGTGAAAATCGCAACTTCGCTGATCCTAAGAATATACGCACCAAAGGGGGCGAGGCCCCGCAACAGGCTCAGAGCCTAGCGAACGACTTAGTAAAAACCGAATCGGCCATCGCGAAGTTTTTAGGCCGAACAGAGTATAAGCCATCCGAACTGATGACCCTAGTGCCGATCAGTCCGAAGAGTTTTAATAAGTTCTATGAACCTAGAAAGTACCAATTTTATAACGCCCTGAAGGTCGTCGTTTACGAAGACAAAATCGTGGTGCAGGTTTATGACCTTTTCCAATCAAGCATGTACTCGATCCAGCTGGCCCGCGAAGGCATCGAATAGGGTGCTTTGCTGGCAAAAGAGGCTTTAAAAGCAATAGGCCGCTGAAAAATCCCATTTTTTTTGAAAAAAGAGATTGCCAGAAAGGAAGGGCCCCTGTTACAAAGTGATCCTTCCTGACGAGAGGGCCTGAGCCGCTTGATACGGAAGATGTCAGTAAAACTGAATAGGGAGTTAGCTCAGTTGGTAGAGCGCCACCCTTACAAGGTGGATGTCGCAGGTTCGAATCCTGTACTCCCTACCATTTAACCCGCATACCAACGCGGGTTTTTTTATGCCTAAAATTTGGCAATAGAATCAAACAATTAAGACTCATTTCGCTGAATTAACCGCAATCTGTTTTGTCATCGTAAAACACCGGAAATAACCGCGTTCGTTGGAATTGTGTTGGAGTCGGGTGTTGGAGTTTTAAAATTCCAACACCGAAATGAATCTGGTTAGATCATAAAATATTTTGGATTGGATACGGACTTCCTTTGGCAGAAAGATAGTACACTTCCAAATCGTGTTTCAGGCATTGATCGTCTAGGTATCCAGGAAATCCCAGTCTTCACCTAGGACCCATCTTAGTGCTGATAATTTACCGTTTAGCATTCCCCATTCAAAATCACTCCACGGACCCAGTTGATCTACACCATACTTTTTTTCTATACGGGCAGCGGCCTTTAAAGCCCCGTCAAGGATATCCTGATGAATTACAGTGCCATGTTTAGAGATAGCAACTTCCGTACCTTTAGGAACAATTTTAATTTTTTTAGTGTGAATTTTATATCGAAGATTTTGATGCCTGTTATACCAAATCATATCCCACATCTCATCAAGAGCTTCAAGAATCTCACTTAGTTCACGAGGATCGGGGTTCCACTCCCTTTGGCGCATCAATTCTGACATATCTGATGGAGAAATTCGTTTAAGTGCATCACCTAGTCTGACGCTGTACACTGACTTAATCTTCGAAAATAAGATGGCAATATCAGGATGTGGAATTCTGAGATCTCCGGTCACCTGACTGAAGTCTTTTGTGTTGTGTGTAACAAAGGTATATTTCTCTGATGTTTTCTGTTTCTTTAGCGCCCTGGCATAAGTTTCGATTATTATTGAATCTCCGACACTATTCTTTTGCCTATGAAATGGTGCTTTTGATTCTATTGCGCGATTAATTGCAGCCAATTTTATTTCTTCGCTAATTTCCAAAATCTGACCCTCATTTAGCAGCTTTCTAATTCTATTCAGAATCTCGGTCGCTGCTGCATCAATAAAAGGCGTCTTGTGACTGATGTCTTCAAGGGCTTGAACAATACGCTTTCTGCGTTTTTTATCTCCATACTTATTGATGGAATCCTTCACACGCTTTACTACGCTATTAAAACTCTGAGTATTTTCTTTAGAAATACGATCCTGATTTCTCTCAAACTCGTCTATGACTATTCTTGGAACTAAGAGTTTGGCTTTTTTTTCTCTGACTACAGTCTCCAAAGTATCTATCAAAAAGAACTGACTTGGATCTTTTGCAATATCGAGCCAAACGCAGGTATCAATCATTAAGTAAAACATCAGTGACTTTCTTTAAAGAAATTATAAGCAATCAAGATCCACTCAATAGTTCAGAGATTTCTTTGGCGATCTCCGGCACAGTATGTGTAGCTGTGCTTCTAGCCAATTTATCTGCCAACGACGGACTAAAATTAATAACCTCTTGCTTAGTAATATTATGCCAAATCGGGAGAAGAATTTGCTCTCCAGATACAGCTCGAGTGACAATTCCATCAAGTTCGTAATTAGTCCACCCTTTGGATATGAAGTGGGGTGACAGTACAACGAGTCCCACGCGGCTTTTAGCCAGTCCTTTATCAATTTTTCGTCTTAAACTATCCCCAATACGCAATGTGAATTCGTCGTACCAAACTTTAAGACCTTGGTTAATCAACTCGTTAGCTAAAGCTCGAACTATCGTGTCTTTATCTTCGGAGGCGTGTGAGATGAATACATCAAATGCCCCCTCTTCCATCTGGGTTTCCGGTGGTATTTCACGCATTAAACTGGGCACGGAAGATAACGGAGCTTCTCGTATTTCTGGCAACATTCCTGGCAATGTTCGAACTGATGCTTTGGTGCTTCCCCTTAGGCCTTGCATGTCGACCGTAATGTACCAGTGTCCAGAGTTAGGAACTTGGAGCCTAATCGGTGACTGTCTTGCTAGGCCGCCAATGAACCGATGGCGTCTACCATTCTTATAGTTTGAGAATTCCGAACTAGTCATCAACCTAACATTAGCTGCGCTGCTCAGGGTGGTCTCGACAATT
>CAMLMF010000022.1 GCA_946480995.1 uncultured Bdellovibrio sp.
ATAAGAATGAATTTCTGAATAAAAACCTTGTTCACGCAAACGGCGCGCAATCAATTGGGTAAACTGCGAACCGAAATCAAGAATGATAAACCCGCGCATCTTTTAGCTCTCCATACGATAGTTAGGAGCTTCTTTGGTGATGCTCACATCATGCACGTGGGATTCACGTAAACCCATCGCTGTGATTTGCACAAATTTCGCTTTCGCTTGCAGATCATCGATATTGCGCGCGCCAAGATATCCCATGCCGGACTTTACGCCACCCACCAATTGATGAATGACTGCCGAAGCAGCCCCTTTATAAGCCACTTTCCCTTCGATACCTTCAGGAACTAACTTTTCATTTTCATCAATATCCATTTGCCCATAGCGATCTTTCGAACCACGAGCCATAGCTCCTAAACTTCCCATGCCACGATAGACTTTATAAGTACGACCTTGGAATAAAATGGTTTCGCCAGGAGATTCTTCCGCCCCGGCAAGTAGATTGCCAATCATCACGCTGTTAGCACCTAAAGCGAGGGCCTTTGTAATATCGCCAGAATATTTAATCCCGCCGTCTGCAATAATAGTTTTGCCGCGGGCTTTAGCAACTTTTGCACACTCAATCACCGCAGAAATTTGCGGCATGCCAACCCCAGCCACAACACGGGTTGTACAGATACTTCCCGGTCCCACACCGACTTTGACGACATCAGCCCCGGCATCAATAAGAGCCGCTGTGCCATCTGCGGTCACAACATTTCCAGCAACGACAATCACATCTTTGTATTTTTGGGCGATATACTTAACCATCTCAATCACGTTTTTTGAATGACCGTGAGCTGTATCAATACAAAGAACATCGACATTGGCGCTAACTAAGGCCTCTGCACGTTCCCGCGCATCCGCACCCACACCCAAAGCCGCGCCGACAAACAAACGCCCATGTTCGTCTTTGGTGGCTTGTGGATAATTTTTTGCCTTTTCGATATCTTTGATCGTAATCAAACCTTTAAGTTTGCCGTGAGCATCCACCACCGGAAGCTTTTCAATGCGATGCTTTTGCAAAATCTTTTTAGCTTCTTCCAGCGTCGTTCCCATTTTCGCTGTAACCAAGCTTTCTTTTGTCATTAAGTTACGAATCGGTTGATCAAAGTTTTCTTCAAAACGTAAATCGCGATTGGTCAAAATCCCTTGCAGGACGCCATTGACAGTCACCGGAACGCCACTGATCGAAAACTTTTCCATCAAGTCTACGGCTTCTTGGACTTTATTGTCTGGCCCCAAAGTGATGGGATCTAAGATCATCCCGGCTTCATATTTTTTTACTTTTTCGACTTCAAGAGCTTGTTTGTCGATATCCAGATTTTTATGAATGATACCTAAACCACCATTTTGCGCCATAATACGCGCGATGCGGTTTTCAGTCACCGTGTCCATCGCTGCAGAAATGATTGGAGTGTTTAAAAATTTTCCGCGGGCAAAAAGAGATCTCGGAACAACCTCTGTCGGGGTGATTTCTGAGTATTGCGGAAGAAGAAGAATATCATCAAAAGTTAAAGCATAAGGAATGGGACGTTCCATGATCTTGCTCCTGGGATTGGGTTTATTCATTCTCAAATGAAAAAACCCAGAGTTCAAGAGGAGATCAATCTTCGTACCAAGTTTTATACAACAAATAATTATCTGCCGATTTTTCTAAAAGAACGACTTCAGCATCGGTGAGCGCTCGCTTCACTTTTGCAGGGCGTCCGACAACTAGACTGCGAGGCGGAATCACCGTTCCTTCTGTGACCAAGGAACCTGCTCCAATTAAACAGTGCTCACCAACCTTAACACCATCCATAACGATGGACCCCATACCGACCAGGGTGCAGCGGCCGATTTCGCAACCATGCAGCATAACCAAGTGGCCAATCGTCACGCGATCATGCAGCGTCGTTCCGAACTTGCCATAAGTCCCATGGACAACGGAGCCGTCTTGAATATTCACTTCTTTACCCACGCGGATCGGCATCACGTCCCCGCGCAAGACCACATTATACCAAATCGAGGAGTTATCCCCCACTTCAACATCACTGATTAAACGAGCGTTGTCGGCAATAAAAACATTTTCACCTACAACCGGCGACATACCACGGGCTTTAACAAAAGTATCATTCATACAAAATACCCCTAAGCTTTACGATTAGAAACAACCCACACAAGATCTTTTTCTTGCAGGGTGAAGCTTGCTCTTGGACCTAAAACTCTTTCTGGTCCCCGCTCCACACCAACAACCATACCATTGTACTTTTCACGAATATTGCTTTCACGGATGGAGCGATTTTTATATTCCGAATCTTCCGTCACCACAAACGAGGTCAACTTGAAATCGTCTTGCTGATACATACCCGTTTCGGAAATAATCGGCTCTTTGCTTTTTTCTTCTTCCAACGAAGTGTGAAACTTCTGCAGCTCATCTTCACTGCCAAAACAGATCAACTTATCGTAAGGCCACAAAACAAACTCGCCATCCGGTGCGAAGTACCGGCGAGTCCCGCGGAAGACCGCCGCCACCGTTACGCCATAGGTTTCCTTAAACGATTGATCCTTTAAGGCTTTGCCAACCAAAACAGAGCCTGGTGAAAGCTCATAGCTGCCAAGACTTGTCTCCCACGGCAGGAAATTCTTGGCGACATCAGAACTAATTAACTCTTTACGTTCCTTTTCGGTCAGATTTTTTAGAAAATTCTTTTCAATGAATTGGTAAAGGTGACGCACCCACAACTGGCCGGCGATCACAATAATTGCAATCGCACCAATGGTGATGCCAGAGACCATTTTTAGATTCACAAAGCGCGAAACGATAGCGCCTAAAAGAATCAGCGCAATAACAATACGAGCAACAAAGATCCCAAACTGCAGACCACGCAGCTTTTGCAGCTCTGCAAATTCGCGTTGTGCTTTTAATGCAGGACCACCCATGACTAAGCCCCAGAAGAAAGGTGCCGATAAGGCCAAACAAATAAACAAAGAAACCGCACCAACCCACGGACTTTCTTGCAAGTACGCTTGCACTTCGTTCACAAGCAACGCTTGATAGGCACTTAAAATCGCGACGATCATCACTGCGTTAAGAATGATCTTAACACCATAGGTATTCATAATTAAAGCGCCGACGCCCGTTTTGCCCTCTTGCCCGAAGGAAGATGAATAGCGATCAAGGACTCCCTTAATTCCGGCAGGCAAGCGCGCGTCGGTCCACTTATAAACTGGTTCAGAGATTTTAATTAAATACGGCGTGGTAAAGGTGGTCACTGCCGAAACAGCGATCGCTAAAGGATACAGGAAATCACTAGTTACTTTCAGAGTCACCCCGAGCGAGGCGATAATGAAAGAGAACTCTCCGATTTGCGCAAGGCTCATCCCCGCCTGAAAAGATTTTTTACGACCTTGTCCCGACAATAGGGCCCCAAGGAACGTGCTAATAAACTTACCGACAATTGTCACAAGTGTGACGATGATGACTAAATCCCAGCGTTCAATAAGCACTTTTGGATCAATCATCATTCCGACTGAAACGAAGAAGATCGCGGCAAAAAGATTTTTTACCGGCTGCAGGATGTGCTCCATCTTATGACCTTCGGGTGTTTCTGCTAAAAGAGAACCCATCACAAAGGCCCCCAGGGCGGGCGAGAAACCCACACCTGCGGCAATCATCACCATCATAAAACACAGACCGATGGCGACCAGAAGCATAGTTTCATCTTCTAACAGATTACGAATTTTTCTTAAGAAAATGGGGATTAAGAAAATACCGACGACGAACCACAAAGCGATATAGAATAAAAGCCTTAAACCCGAAAATGCCAGCTCGGCCCCAGACACGGCCGCTGTTCCCGAAATCGCCGTTAATAAAACCAATAACAAAATCGCCAAAATGTCTTCGACGACTAAAATACCAAAAACCAGTTCGACGTATTTTTGCCCTCGCATGCCAAGCTCTTGAAAAGCGCGCACGATGATGGTCGTCGATGACATTGAAAGGATCGCACCAAAGAACAGGCTGTCGATATTATTCCAACCAAACGCTTTCCCGACCAAATAACCAAAACCCATCATGAAGACGACTTCAAAGACGGCCGTAAAACTGGCAGAGCCTCCCACTTTGAACAGCTTCTTAAAACTAAACTCCAAACCTAAGCTGAACAATAAAAAGATCACACCGATTTCAGACCATACTTGTATGCTGACTTTATCAGTTACGGTGGGGAAAAATGGGACGTGGGGGCTGACTAAAAAGCCCGCGATCAAATAACCTAGAACTTGCGGTTGTCCTAATTTTTTAAAAAGCAGCGTCGACAAAGCTGCGATTATCAGAATAAAACCAAGGTCTGTGATTAAGTGAGGTAGATGATGCATACCTCATGATTGCAAAAACTAATTCAGATATCCAGTGCCTTTATCCATGACTCCGATATTTTGCAGGTTTTGCGCGCCGCTCTCGATTTCCGCACTCATGATGCGTGAGCGTCCGATAAAGTTCTTTGTCGCAAAAAGCGGCACTTCTAAATAAAGACACAAAGACATGGCCTCATCAGCGCGCAACTTCAGCGAAGAAACTTGCGGATGACCACTCATGTAAAGACGCAAATACTGATGTGAACCTTTGATTTCCACAAACACGGCTTGTTTTATTTCGATGCCCAAAGAAGACATCAACAACGACGTGAATTTATGCGGCGAAGATTGCAAAATCATTTTATTCGACTGCGAAAGCGCCACACCCGCATCAATCGCACTGACCGCGACAGGTAGCGTGTATTGGTGACCTTCGTCTTTAAATAACAACAACGGACGCGCGGCATCTGTGGTAACTGACAAAGCATAAGGAAACAGACGCACTAAGTCCTGCTGATGAAAAGTTTCTTCTTCCTCAGATTGTTGCGCAAAAATAATCTGCGCCTTCAGATTGTTAAAATCTAAAACGTCTTTCATGAACTAAATTAATTCTCCACGGAAAGTTGCCGGGAAAGCTTTGGTGATCTTAACATCCACTGTTTTACCAATAAGATCCGGCGAGCCCAAGAAATGCACAAGCTTGTTGCTGGTACTGCGACCTTGAACTTTGCCAAATTCACGATCTCCTTGCTCGACCAAAACGCGCATTGTTTGGCCTTCATAGCGCTTCACCAACTCAAAGGCCATCTTGTCATGGGCATCAAACAGGCGATTCAGACGATCTGTTTTTACATCCTCATCCACTTGGTCTTCAAACTTCGCGGCCTTTGTAAACGGACGTGGAGAGTATTTAAAGGCAAAGATGGTTTCAAAGCCCACTTCTTCAACCAAAGTCACAGTGTCGCGGAACTCTTCTTCAGTTTCCCCAGGGAAGCCGACGATAATATCTGTTGATAAAACCAAATTCGGAATGGTTCTTTTCAACATCGCGATTTTTTCTAAATAGTGTTCTCGCGTGTAATTGCGATTCATGCGATCCAGAATGCGCGAGTTCCCGCTTTGGAACGGCAAATGCACGTACTCCATGATTTTATCTTGGTGAGCCGCCATCGTGTCCGCAAGCTTTTGATTAAAATCTTTTGGATGCGAAGTCGTGTAACGAATTCTTTCAATATCCGTGTCCGTAGCCACTTTTGCCAAAAGATCGGCAAAGTCCAAGCCTTCTTCGGCTTGATAAGAATTGACGTTTTGCCCTAGCAAAGTGACTTCTTTCACTCCACGCTTTACCAAATGGCGAATGTCAGTCAGGATGTGTTGCAATGGACGAGATTTCTCACGACCACGCGTGTACGGCACCACACAGAAAGTACAGAAGTTATCGCAGCCCTTTGTGATGTTTACGAAAGTGGCCACACCAGGATTACGCACCATCGTTTCGATATGGTAAGGTGCGCGGTGTTCGAATTTTGCGTTGATTTGACGGCGCTCGCCTTCGAAGGCTTTTGCTACCATCTGTGGCAAGTTGTCGATTTGATCCGTTCCGAAAACGAAATCGATCATCGGTTGATTTTTAATCAAGTTTTCTTTTTCTTGCTGGCCTACGCAACCACCGACGCCGATTTTTAGGTTCGGATTTTTTTCTTTCATTTTACGGAAAGTACCGACTTCGGAATAAACTTTGTGCACCGGTTTTTCGCGCACGCTGCATGAATTGATGATGATCAATGACGCTTCTTCAGGATTTTCCACCGGCGTAAAGTTTTGCATTTCTAACAACGAATGCATGCGCTCGGTGTCGTTCACGTTCATCTGACAACCATAGGTGGAAATGTAAACCCCACGACCCTGGCCAATATCTTGATTTTGCTGGAAACTTTGAGTCTCTTGCGAAGTGTTTTCCACGGAGCTTACCTCTTGTGTCATCTAAAAAAGTGAGTTATAGAGGAGCGCTCTCGGAATGTCAAAAAAATGCAATGACGGAGACCCCGCTGTATGAATCCTCGCCTTAAAAGCTCAAAAAAATGGACCGCTCTTCCTAAAGAATACGCGGATCAGATCCAAGCTGTCTTTAAAGACACCTTCGCGCAATACCTTGCAGATGGCGACTTGATCGTTGAGGGGCGCATTTATACAGAGGAAATAGTGCTGCGCGTCGGATATCTTGAAAAAGGCCGTCTTGCCCAAGCCAATTTCGAAGTGTCCATGAACTATTCTCAGGAAAAACAAGATGCTGTCAAACGCATCCACAACTGCGTCGACGCCGCTGCCAGCATGATGATGGAATACTTGGAAAAAGACGGTGAAGTCGATTTCCCTTATGTGTGGAGAGAATTCCCCTTCCAAGGCAACAAACTATATTTGCAATTTTCCACTGAGAATTCTTCTTTGGAAGAAGAGGCCAACAAACTTTTGGGCGTTGAAGAGGGCACTTTGTTAGTCGACGAAGAGGAATCCGACGAAGACGCTTTATCGCGCGCAGAGCTGAGCGAAGAGCTTTCGCCTCCACGCGACGAGGATGAGGTCGATCCTTCTGATGAAGATGATCTAGAAGATGACGCCGACGAAGACGATGCCGGACCTCGCATGTTTGGTGGTAAGGGTAAAAAGAAGAAGGATGATCTGCACTAGGAACTTTCAGGAAGCTTCCTGCTTCCATATAAAAGTCGTTGAAGTTAAAAGGGCATGAATCCTTCAAAAATAAAAAGCCAGCGGAGTGCTGGCTTTTTATTTTAGCTTTCACATTTAAATATTTCTAATTATTAACGGCGCACTCAATAGTCAGAATAACTTTTCCAGAAGATTGCACTTTTCCGGAAACACCGCAATCCTTACGCACACGACCATCAAAGGTCACAGACTCCCCGTATCCTGCAATCTCGTCTTCTTCAACACCCTCAAGCCAAACTTCAAAAACGCTATTTGTAGTACGACCCGTGCACGTGAAATAAAAATTGTTCTTCCCGCCATCTGGAACATTCTCCATTTGACACTGGCCCCGTTCGATTTGCATGGCATTTAGCAACTCGGATTTATCCACTCCACGGGCTTGCGCCGATGAAAAGGTTAAAAAACTGAGAAAAATCAAAAGTACCTTCATAAATCCCCCGAAACGTCGTGGAGCTTTTATAGGGGATTTACCCAAAAATGCCTATGCGGTTTCAAGGGTCAGGAGTTTATTTCAGTGCTAAATGTCGGTATTTTCACAGCTAAAAACCGTTCCCTGAGCCTTAAAAACGGTTTTTCGATCAATAAGTAGGTCGCCGCGGACAATCCGAAGGTGCCGATACAAAAAATTGCAAAGGAAACCGCGAGGTCACCCCTTGGAAAGGCATAGGTATGCATCAGCTCCAAAACCAAAAAATGCAACAGATAGGCTGAATAACTTAAGACCCCCAAGATCTTTACAGGCTTCCACAGGCATATTTTATAAAGCCAACTCCCCTTTGCCCGGGCCCCAATAAAAAGCACTGTCATAAAAACAAAAGGCCACTGCTGACCGTAGACGATAAAAAGTGCTGAATACAAAAACACAAATGCAGGACGATACCACCACAGGCGAAAGTATTTACCCCAAAGATCTGCGACTTGGGTCAGGACCTCTTTCGTCGTTAGTAAATTATGAATCAGCATACCCACAAAGAAATAATGCAAATTCGCGAAAGGAAAATACTCGATAAAATAATTTGTTGTCGGCACTCCGAAAGTCGGAGCATAGGTCTTCCATAAATAGGCCAAACCCAGCGAAACACCCAATCCAACAAGGGCTCCCTTTAAAGAAATTATATTGCGATAAATCCAGGGAAAGAACAGATAAAAAAACTCTTCAACAAAGAGTGACCAGGATTGAGGCAGAGGCATCATGGCCCGGTCGTACATAAAAAAACCAAAAAGAAAGGTAAGATTCAAACCAATAACGGACAAATCCAATTTATGAAATAGTGCATACACCAGAATCATAAACCACCACAGTGGAATGATCCGGAAAAACCGTCTAATATAAAATTGCTGAATGGGTCTTGTATCCAATTGATGGCGAAACTTCATCTGATGCAATATCACAAAGCCGCTAATAATAAAAAAGCAGCGCACCCCCAAAGATCCACTGCTGGCAAAAACCTGCAAAACACTTTTCCCAGCCATCATCTGCCCCTGAAACACCAATGCAAAATGGTGATACATCACATACAGGACCATCAGGCCGCGTAAGCCATCTAATGATTCAAATCGAGGTGCCAATTTTGATTCCATGTTTGTATAATAAATATTATTTGCAAATAAACAATACTTTATGAGCATCTATCTATCTATCTATCTATCTATCTATCTATCTATCTATCTATCTATCTATCTCCCTTGAAATTATTATGAGCCTGACAAAGCACCGCCAGATTAATTGGATGATTTGTTCCGCCCTTAGACCAAGCTTGAATGTGGTCGATCTGTAGTTTGTATTTAGAATTGCACCTTAGATTTGTGATTGGATTTATGTATTCACAGCAGTTGTTTGCATTATTCAAAAGACTTCTTTTCAGATGTACTGAAATATATTGTCGAGCTCTTTTTGGCTCCGTAGCGGAGTCGCTTTGCGTTGAAGATTTTGCTACTTTTGCAGGGTTCTTAATCCTTATCGGAGTTCTACTGGCATTTTGTTTCGCGCCTTCTGCGACTTTGAACAGCTGCTCTTGCTTATTTGAAAATGTGACCATCCGTGAGTGGCCTTTCTCAATCGCTTCCTGCGATTGAGATGTAAGCAACCGGGTTTTATTTGAATTATTTTGGGGAGCTGCAGAAACAATACCTTTGGTTCTGCCCTTTAACTTTTTGTCGTTATAAATCTTTGCAAGCGCGCCAATGACGTCAGCCCAATTGCCTTCGTGGCAAATATGTGACAACAAGCTTTTGGCTTGTTCTAATTCTGCAAATTGTTCCTTAGTTAAAGTGATTTGCAATCGAACTGAATCATCCTGTTGTGGTCTCACTGATTCAAAAGTCTGAACGGGTCGGTCGAATTCTAGGGCTAATACTTTTTCTGTTTCAAAAGTGTTTTTATTCTCTAACTTTTCTAGAATGTTTAGCGTTGCTTCATAGGAAATACCCTTGCCGGAATTATTATGTTCCTTGATGCACTTTTGAACTTGAGCTAACTGCGAAAGATTCAAACAACCATCTTCGATCCTCTGACTGATTTCCGGAGTCTTCTTTAATAGCCTCGCAGATTGTACACGACGATGGGCAGCGCCCTCAGAATAACCAAGACCTCGAGTTAAATAAGTATAAATACTATCATAACCAAGTTCCGCAAATAGTTTACGCTCTTCGATTTCTGCCACGTGAAGTAAAATCAGATGCGTAATTTTTCTTTCTGTACGAGCAAGTTTTTCAATTCTAGAAATAAGCTCTGCATTTGAAATATTATTTAAACTTGTCATCAGCTACTCCAGTTCATCTTGAGATGAAATCGATTGTGATTCTCTCAATTCAAAGTATGTATACCACGACTTTTTCACTCCTATTTTTTGGATATTTACATATTCCAACACGCGCAATGATTCGCGATTAAAGGCCTCTGAAACACCTTATTCGTCCCACCATTGAGAGATAAAAAATATTAAATCCCCACCCCAGAAAGAAGAAATATTTTTCAGCAACTATAGAAATAGAAACTCAAAAACAGGTCGCAAGAGATATTTTCATTACAAAATTAATCAACGCGAAGCGACTCCGCTACGGAGCCAATAGTGATTTTATGAATTGCAGCCCCATTGATCGAAAAATGGCTGAACAAACTGAAGGAGTCACTTAGACACAATCCAACAATAGAATTTACCAAGAAAATGTTTGAGAGGCTTTATCGATTTCAGTCAATTCGCTTGGAGTAAGCTCAACGAGCAATGATTCATATGCCTCTTTAATTTGTTCTAATTTCGAAAAGCCAATCAGCGACGTGCTGATTCTTGGATCTTGGCGATAATTTGCTAAAGTCACTTGCATCATTGTCGCATTTTTCGCATGAGCGATTTTAGAAAGAACTCTTAGCAAATTCCAGCCGTTTTTATTAAAGCAATTTCTTTCAACCGCCTTAAGGCTGTCTGAATTCATTTCGTATTTTTGATTTTCTTTAAACTTACCAGCAAGAAAACCATTTACCAAAGAACGATAGGCGATCAGGCCAACTCCTAAGTCATTAGCCTCGGTAGTATTCAAAAGAAAGATCCCATGTTCATTGCGCAAGCGATGTTGGACGATGAGGTTGAATGAATTTTGGTAAGACACCAAGGACTTGAAGCCCAACTTTGCAGCGACTGCTTGATATTGCGAAATCTGTTCGTAGTTCATATTGCAGCAGCCGACGCAACGAGCCTTACCCGACTTGACCACCGCGTTTAGTGCTTCCAAAGTCTCTGCAACCGGAACGTTTTCGTCGAAGCCGTGGATTTGATAAAGATCTACATAGTCGGTTTGCAAGCGCGCCAAGGATTGATTGATTTGATAAGCGATAGAGCGCGCAGAAAGACCGGCGTAACCATCACCCATATCGTTCATTACTTTTGTCGCTAAAATCACTTTAGAACGCGCGCCAGAATTTTTCAGCCACTGACCGATGAATTGCTCGGACTGTCCTTGTTCATGAAACGAACCTAAAGGATTATTGCGGGAGTAAATATTCGCTGTGTCGATAAAAGCGCCGGGATGCTCGACGTAGGCGTTCAACAATCGCAAAGCTTGGCCGGAATCGACAGTCACACCAAAGTGCATAGTACCAAAGCCAAGAGGAGATACCTTTAGATCCGAAGAGCCAATCTGGTTTAATTGCATGGACGGTGGTTTAATGAGCAACGCAGATCTTGTCATGAAAATAAAATGCTCGGGGCATATTGCATTTCGGAATTCTTAAAGTTAGAAACAAATTATCAACGACACAATCTCGTCGAAAATAATCAAAATCCAAAATCCCCAAAGTCACTAAAATCCCATCCGGGATTCTTACGCCTGTACACGAAACGCAAAAAAGCCCACGATCCCGAAGAACCGCAGGCTTACCCCCTATGAGAGAGATAAATTTTGATTATAACTTACAGTGAATTTACGTGAGCCGTGATTTGGCGCACTTGATCCAAGTTGTTCTTAGCTTGCATGATCAAATCAACCGCGTCTTTTTGCTTCAAACGGCCTGCAGCCATTTTTTCGCAGATCAGAGCTTCTAACTTGTCAGTGATTTCGTAAATGCTTTCGTGCTGTGGCCACAAGTTTTTAACGTCATTGCTGCCGCCTGCGCACAAAGGAATGTAATGATCGATTTTGAAAGCTTGGCGCTTCATAGAGCGAGTACGGAAACCAATTTGGTCGTACTTTTGAAAGATACCGCCTTTAGTGTCCGTAGACACGTCACGTTCGCAGTATTTAATATGTTCTGGATATCTGTAAGTGTCTGCGCGTTCGCACAAAGCACCCGGGGTCAACGCCGCGTCGGGCCCCATCGGAAAGTTCCCACCAGCGTGAGAAACAGTTGATACAACCAACATCGACACGATTAGAGCAAAGCCCTTGAACATTTCCCCTCCAAATAGACTGCCATTAAGGTGGCAGGTAGAAACGTCAGACCAATTTCTGACATATATTTGAGTAATTTCGGTTAGTCCTACAGATCGGATTTCCGTTTTGCAATATTAAAATCCCATACAAAGATTTTGCTGCGGCGGCTCAAAAGCAATTAAACAAGGTCTTATGAATAAAAAACGCCCGTGACGCATCGCCACGGGCTTCTAAAAAATCAAAATTTCACAGACAAAAACTAGTACTCGTCGTCTTCAACGCCCGAGCTGCTGCCTTCGCCCATACCGCGCACTTCTTCGATAAATGCGCTGTTATCCTCTTCAAACTCGTTATCCTGTGCTGATTCATCAATCTCTAGCTCTTGGATTGCGCCTAAGAAGTCTTTTTCCGTACGTAGATCACGACGGATCATTTCTAAGAATTTATCTGGGTAACGTGACGTTAATTCCTCAACGTAACGCTCAAGTTTTCCGTCAGCCAAGATTTTCTTACGAACTTGGATGCGTTTCCAGAACAATAAATAATGGTAACGGCAATAAGCATCTACAATCGCGGCCTGATCGCAATCACGAGCGCGGCAATATCTGCGACCTTCAGCGTCCGTCAGAATGATTTCTTCATCTGTCTTTGGCTTTTCTTCCGCAGTCCACTCTTCATCGACGTCAGACTCTTCGTCCGCTTCTTCAACGGCCTTGAGCTCTTCTTCGTATTCGCCGATCTCATCACCCATTAAGTCATCATCAGCGATAAAATCGTCGTCTAAACCTTCTTCTTCTTTCTCTTTTTCCTTTTTGCCTTTAGCGCCTTTTTTAGGTGCTTTCGCATCCTTTTTCGGAGCTTTATCAGCAACAGGTTGAGGAGCAGAAACTTTCTTATCCTGTTTTTTCTCAACTTCCGCTTTCGCAGATTTTGTCTCTTTCGCGACAACTTTCGCTGGCGCCGCTGCTTTTGCAGGGGCTTTCGCGGGAGCTTTGGCTTCAACCTTTTTCTTAACTTCCGGCTTTTTCGGAGCTGCCTTTACAGGAGCCTTGTCCGCCTTCTTTTTAACAACGGCTTTTGGCGCCGCTTTTTTAGGAGCAGGTTTCGCCGCTGCCTTAGCAGGAGCTTTTTTTACAGGTTTTGCAGCTTTCGCCGCAGGCTTCTTTTTAACGATTTTTGCCATAATTTTACCTAGGTATTCTTAAACACTGGTGAATATCATTTCATGAATGAATCATTTAAACGAGGGCGTCAACTCATTTCACCGAAATACTGCCGTCTTGGCTGCGCACAAAAATACTTCCTCTTTGCGCGTCGCCCCGCAAGCGGCCACGCACCGATTTTTCTGCACTTAATTTCGTCACTTTTAGTTCATTTGGCACAAGGATTTCCCCTTCAACCGTTAACAGGTTCACAGAGGACCCCGACGACGGCGGAGCGGTGATATTGATTCTGCCCGCTTTGGACTTTACGTCCACTTCGGAATCCAAGGCCATGCCAATAACGACAGTACCTTCTTGATTCTGCCCTTCCATGCGACCTTGAAAAGCCTGAATGTTTAAGCTGCCTTTGCCATTTTCAAACTGAATAGTGCCGCTGCTTAAATTGACTTTGCTGGTTGATTGCTGCGTCGACAAAGATAAAAAGCCGCGCACTTTTTCAATCGCCAATTGGCCCGAAAACAAACTCGCATCGACGTCGCCTTGAATATTTTTAAGACTCATATTTCCCGAGTAAGAATCAGCCACAACCTTGCCGGTGTGATCGATCACGCTGACATCACCCTTTTGCAAATACACTTGTGCCGAGCCCGTTCCGTTAAACAAACTCACTCGTCCCTGCGTCATGCTCACTTTTAAGTCTTTGCTCCACTTTTGCGACGTCACAACGCCACCGCGCAATTGAATATCCGCTGGTAACGCCGCACCTGAGATATCAATTTTGCGTGCATGCGAAGCGGCCTTTGGTAAAGTTCCTAGCCATGCTTTTTTACCGCTGTGCTCAATCATTCGAACTTCGATCACGTTGTCTTTTTTTGTTAAAACATAAGTTCCTTCAGGGCCTGATTCCTCCACCCCAGAAACACGCAGCGTGCCAGCTGACTGCCCTGCGGCAGGAACGGCAGAAATCATCACATGAGCCTCAAGACCTTTAAGAACCAAAC
>CAMLMF010000023.1 GCA_946480995.1 uncultured Bdellovibrio sp.
TATTCGTGACGACGGGATCTTTTAGATAAGCTTCCCAGCCTTCGCGAATCGCGAGCAATAATTTTTTAGTCACTTCAGGTTTAGTTTTTAGCGTTTCTTCAGTTGCACCTACAACAACCAAATAAGGATTAAAGCCTTCGTCGGCGATTAAGAAGGTTTTCACCTTCGCGCCCCCTTTTTCAGCGCTCAGAGGCTCTGTAGTGATGAATCCTTGCTGTGAAAAGGTCTTATCATTTAAGAAGTTTGCAACTCCCCCTGTGTATGGCACGACTTTCACTTTTGGTTTGCCATGTTTTTTCACTAGGAACTGGTAATAGGGCAGACCTGATTGCATGGAAAGAATGCCGTCAGAGTTTAAAACTTCTTTTAAAGATTGAAAATTGCGTTCCGCATGGGTCATCACAATATATGGCGACGTTTGGTAAACCGCGAACAGACCTTTGACCTTATTCTTAGAACTGCGATCTTGCGAGATGATAATTTCATCCGCGCTGACAATCGCAAAGTCCACTTTACCATTCGCCAGCATTTGCACCGTGGGCGTCCCAGAGCCACCCTCTAAGATGGTTACGTCTAAGCCGTGCTTTTTGTAAATCCCAAGCAAAGCGGCCGTATAGAAGCCGCCAAATTCAGGTTCTGCTTTCCAGTTCAAAGCCAAAGTGACTTTAGTCAGTGGTTGCGACAGAGCTAAAGAGGAAAACAAAAGACTCGCGGTGAAGCACGCAACTGAATAAGATTTCAGCGTAATTTTTAGAAACATGGATAAAGCTGAAAAAACACTGTTCATGAAATGGCCTCCACTTTCTTTCGTGTTACCTTGTGATCCACCAAAATCAAACTGCCGGGGAGTTCGTCAGTGGACGCTTTTTCTGCAAAAGCAGGTCTGCAAACCACAAGAGTCCAATGAGCAATAGCCCCATTAGCGACAACAATAATAGGGCGGCAAAGACAATGTCCACCCTTTGTTGAGTGCGTGCTGAATCAATAAGCGCCCCCAGGCCACCGCCTGCGACGAATTCCCCGGCGACAGCCCCCACAATCGAAAGTCCGGCAGAAATCTTAATGCCTGAAAAAATGTACGGATAAGCGCTGGGCAATCTTAGTTTCAATAAAGTTTGCACAGGTGTTGCTTGGTACAATCTAAAAAGGTCGCGCTGGGAGCTGCTGGCACTTTCTAAGCCCATCAAGGTATTGGCGATAATGGGAAAAATCGAAACGATAAAGCTTGAAACAATGACGGTCGGAGATCCAAAACCAAAATAGATTACTAGCAATGGCGCAATCGCAATGATTGGCACCGTTTGAAAGAACACCGCAAAAGGTAAGATTGCGCGCTTTAATAGCTCGGACAAAGAAAATACGAAGGCAATGGTCCCACCAACAAAGATACTTAAACCCCAGCCAGCCAAGACATTCATCAGTGTCTCAAAGAAAGCCTGCCTAAAATCCGCATTCAGCTCACGCAATGTTTGTAAAACCATGGAGGGCGCCGGAATCAACGTGGCGCTGATAAATTCACGACGAACTAAAAATTCAAGCACAGTCAGTAAAAGAATAAAGCTCACCAAGGCGGGCGCTGACTTTTTCATAGCTTCATCCCTGCGGAAAGTTCGCGGACAATTTTGTTTAATGCCTCGGATGTACGTAAATCTTCGGTGCGCTCTTTCGGCAAATCGACTTTTTTATCAGATACGATTTTCGCGCCCGATCCTTTTAACATAATAATTCGTTCACTAATGTAGGCCGCTTCAAAAAGCGAATGGGTCACAAAAACGATGGTTAATTGCTCTTTTTTCCACAAAGAAAGAAGCTGGTTTTGCATTTCAAAGCGCGTGACTTCATCAAGGGCGGCGAAGGGTTCGTCTAAAAGTAACAACTTCGGTGACGCCACTAAAGCGCGCGCGATTGAAACCCGCATTTTCATGCCGCCAGAAAGTTCATGGGGAAATAAATGTTCGAAGCCACGCAGTTGCACTTTTGCCAAGGCGTCTTGCACGCGTTGTGTTTTTTCTGATTCAGAAAGATCTTTCAACTGTGGATGCAACTCTAAGGGTAAGTGTACGTTTTCAAAAGCTGTCCGCCACGCAAGCAGATTCGCATCTTGAAAAACAAAACTAACAGAACTTTTAAGTGAGGCGGGGAGACTCACCTCCCCTTTTGTCGCTTTATCTAGATCTGCGATCAGGCGCAGCAGTGTTGATTTGCCACAACCCGAGGGGCCCACAACAGAAGTGAAAGAGCCTGCTTCAAGAGTTAAGTTGAAGCTTTCAATCACATCACGGCCCTGAAAGGCCTTGCTTAAGTTTTTGATGTGGATGGCAGGCTCAAGGGTCATGCGTTAAACCCAGCCGTAATTAAAGCTAATGCTGATGCGTTCGTCGCTGGCGTTGTTCATCGGAACTTCGTGCCGAGTCCAGCTTTCAAACAACACCACGTTGCCGGCCTTTGGCTCTAAGGAATGAAAGCGTTGATTGTGTTCCTTGGCGTTGTGTTTTCTTGGTGGTGACGCCATGAAAGCCTCTAAGCGGGGATCTTCAAACTTAATCGCCGAACAGTTTTTCGGGGTTTGCACATAATAAGTTCCGCTGATCACCGACAGAGGATGAATATGCATCGTGTGGATTACATCTGTGGGCATTATATTCACCCAGCAAGACGTCATTTTTAATTCTTTCGGATTAATATCCATTTCCAGGTGTTTTACGAACTTCGCCACGTGTTTGTTGATTTGCTTTTCTAAATCCTCAAAGGTGCTTGAAACTTTGTTCAAATTTGCGATGGACCCATAGGACGTGTATCCACCCTTATAGTTTTTTGCGGACCACTTCTGGCCGTCTTCATCTATTTCAGCAAATTTTAATGATTCAAATTTGAGTTCTTTATTAAGAACACTCAACGAGCCACTTTTTAAGGGAGCGTAATACACAAAGGTAGGGAAGAGCGCTTTTATCATTTTGAGACACCTTTTCAGACGGAATAGAATGAAGATAGGTCGAAATATACGCGTTTTCAAGAAGGGATCACTAAAACTTCGACAGCTGAGACGCGCAAATGAGCACACCCCTATGCCAAAGCTAAATAAAAGCCCCTCTGTCTGGCACCGCGCTTGCTCTATTGAATAGTATTACCAAGGAGTGAATTATGAAAAAGCAATTACTTATCACGGCGCTAATGTTGATCCCTGCGATGAGCTTTGCCAAAGTTTCTGACTTTAACGAGCTTATTTCAGAAAGCGTAAAGTCACAAAACGAACTTCATTCTGCAGTCCAAGGAAACATGGAAGATGCTCGTGACGCAGCTGTCGCGGCAAAAGTTCGCGAACGCATCGTGGTTGTTGAAAACTCAGGTGTTTCTTATAACTCGCCTTCACGCAAAGACCTTTTGGCTTTTAAGAAGGAAAAAAGAAGTCACCGCGCATCGGAAGACAAACAGTTCGAACGCCTAGCCAACGAAGTTCACTCAGCTGACTACTAAATAAAAAAAACGCCCCCAAAATCTCTCGGCGCTGCTTCCCCCGGCGGTTCCGAGAGTTTTCTTTTTTTGAATCAAAGAATCAGTTTCCTTAACTCTTGCTGTGAGTATACGTAATCCGCATAAACCATCGTGTTCGTAATATTTCGGTGTCCCAGGGCGACCTGGACCAGACGCAGATCTTTGGTCTTTTGATACAATTCGATCGCAAAAGTATGCCTTAAAGCGTGGAACTTCTTTGGAACGGGGCGATACATTTCCCAGATTTGATAGAGGCGATTGTAAGAGATCGGAAAAACCGTCGTTCCGCCCTGATTTTCGGCAAATCTGTGCAGTCGCTTAAAAATGTCGGAATGAATGGGTATTTCGCGGTCATTAGAGCCCTTTAAACCCCTGATAAAGATCGTTTCATCGTAGGCATTTAAATCACTGCGTTGAATGTTTAAGACCTCTTGGGCCCGGGCTCCGGTGCGCAAAGCAACCCAAATCATCAAACAATTGCGGGGGTCTTTATCTTGAAAATCTCCAAGAATCTTGCGTAAACGTTCCGTTTCCGGAGCGAGTAAATATTTGTTCTTATTCAGTTGATACCGAGATGCCGTAGCCATGATTCATCATCAAGAGGTCTAGGTGGCTTTGACAAGGGGATTTCAATAACGCATCGCATTCAAAGTGTTGATAGGTAGAAATATTTTGTTTAGCTGCGATGAGTCTAGTCTTAATGCTATGCAGCAATCGATAACCACCAAATATCCCCATATAAAATACACAATAATATCATATATTTAGCACTAAAGCTTATAACTATAAGCTTTAGTCTGATTTGAAAAAGGGGGTATACGGGTATCCCCTTGGGTATTCTTTTGTGGTTTCAATAACTTAGCTTGACCTTCCAAAACCCCTTCTGGAATCATGTATGTAATTCACAACGCGTTTTATTGTGAATAACAACAATAATGTTGTGAAAAGCAACAGTCCAGATGGGGTTTGAATGGAAATAGAAGGTCAGGGGTTAGGTCCTGAAGGGTTTGAAAAGGGTCTCTTGGACGAGGAGTTTTTAGGGGATGATTTAGGTCCTCGCTCAAAGACATCTTTAAGGATGCATTATGAGGCCCAAGTTAAAGTCGTTCAGAATCAGCTCGGCAATCTCGAAGAAATTCGCGGGATTTTAGGCCTTTCTCAACGCAAAATGGCCCAACTTCTTTTGGTCGATCCATCGACTTGGACGCGCTGGACGAAGCATGGCGATGAAGCACCCCCACATATTTGGCGCGCACTTCAATGGTATTTGGCTTTACGCGAAAAAATCCCCGGTTTAACTCCGCAATATTTTATTTCGACCAGTCCACAGGTTTTGCATCAAAAAGCTTTGAAGGAATTGGATTTAGAGCGCCAAGAACGCATCGAAAACATGGGAAATTTGTCGTTACAGCTGCAAAATTTGAATCGCGAACGCGATGGCCTGACGAATGAACTTTCAAAGCTTAAAAAAGACCTGAATTTTCACAAGAAGATGAGTATAGTCATCCTTCTTATTAGTGTCTCTTGGGCAGCCGTCTTGTGGTTTTGGAAAGGTCTATGATTAAGCACGATTCAATCCGTTATTTAGTAACGCAGACAATTTTAAATGTCGTTTCTTCGACCTATCCTGAATTAGTCCCGCAAGTTCTTTCTAAAGAAGCTCTTGAAGACGAAATTTATAAAGCTTTAGTGTTAGCTCCCCAGTCTGAATTGGGGGACTTGGCGTTTGGTTGTTTCATCCTCGCAAAAAACTTAAAAAAAGCTCCGCCGGAAGTTGCCAAAGCCATTGCTGCAGGCATTGCCGACAATAATATAAAAGCTGTCGCGGCAGGTCCTTACGTCAATATGACTGTGGCTGCGGCGGTTCACGGCGAACAAGTTATCAGCAAAATTTTAGACGGCAGTTACTTTAAAAAACAGCTGGTTGAAAAGTCTCCTAAGACGATGATCGAGTATTCTCAGCCGAATACGCACAAAGAATTGCACGTGGGACATATGCGTAATCTGTGTCTAGGTGATTCGATCGTGCGCATGCTTCGTTATTCGGGTCGTGACATTGTTTCCTCAACTTTCCCAGGAGATATGGGTACTCACGTAGCGAAGTGCTTGTGGTACATGAAGAAGCACAATCAAGAGCCTGAGCCAGAAACTGGTAAAGGCGAATGGCTGGGGCGCATGTACTCAAAAGCCAATCTTTTACTTGAAGATCATAACGGAACTCCGCAAGAAGCTATTAATAGACAAGAGTTAACTGCGATCCTGCATGAGCTTGAATCAAAATCAGGTCCGTACTTTGAATTATGGAAAGTCACCCGAGAATGGTCGATTGAGTTGATGAAAAAGGTCTATAAATGGGCCGATGTCACTTTCGATGAATGGTATTTCGAATCGACTATGGATACTCCGTCTGCACAATGGGTGAAGCAGCTTTATGCTGAAGGAAAATTAGAACTTTCTGAAGGCGCGATTGGTAAAAATCTAGAATCTGAAAATCTCGGCTTCTGTATGCTTTTAAAATCTGATGGCACGGGTTTGTACGCGACCAAAGATTTGCTTTTAGCCAAACACAAATTTGAAGACGTTAAGATTGAAAAAAGCGTTTATGTCGTAGATATGCGCCAAGCTTTGCATTTTAAACAAGTTTTTCGCGTCCTAGAAATCTTAGGTTTTGAACAAGCAAAGAACTGTTTCCATCTGCAGTATAATTACGTTGAATTGCCAGACGGCGCGATGAGCTCACGCAAAGGCAATATCGTGCCTTTAACTGATCTTGTGCATCGTATGGAAGATCACGTGAAAACAACTTATCTTGCTCGTTACGCCAACGAATGGACTGCTGAAGAAGTTCAGAAAACGGCAGAGCAAGTGGCGAAAGGTGCTATTTTCTATGGCATGCTTCGCATGGATACAAATAAGAAGATCGTCTTTGATATGAATGAATGGTTAAAACTAGACGGGGAGTCTGGTCCGTTTATTCAATACTCGCACGCACGTATTTCAAGTTTGGGACGCAAATTCCCACGCTCAAGCCAGCCGGTAAAATGGGAAGTGCTCACTCACCCTGCTGAAAGACAGCTATTGCAAGCTCTGTTCGGGTTTAATACGTCTGTTGCGCAGGCAGCAGAAAACTTTAAACCGGCAGCAATTTGTACTTATTTGTATGAGTTGGCGAAAAAATTTAACGTCTTTTATCATGAGTGCGCGATCGGTACGGAAAAAGAAGAAGCACTTCGCGAAGCGCGTCTGGCTTTAAGTTCCGCCGTGGGAATCACCTTAAAGCAAGGTCTTGCGGTTCTAGGAATGCCAGCGCCAGAGAAAATGTAAGCAGAATTTGGTCCCTGTTTATTCGGGGACCTTCTTAAAAATGCCTGCATCTTGAGCGTTTTGACGCTCCTGCTTATTCGCTGCATTAATGCTAGTCTTTTTACTCAAATGGACCCATGATCTCCTCGCAATTACAAAATAAGAAGGAGCCTACGTTGGGAACTTTTGAAGTCATTTCTAAGCACGGAGACCATGAGCAAGTTGTTTTTTGTAACGACCCTCATGTCGGATTAAAAGCAATCATCGCTATTCACAACACTTCTTTGGGACCAGCTCTTGGTGGTACCCGTATGTGGAACTATAAGAATGAAGATGAGGCTCTTGTCGACGTTCTGCGTTTATCCAAAGGGATGACTTATAAAGCGGCGGCTTCGGGTTTGAACCTAGGTGGCGGTAAAGCTGTTATCATCGGCGATCCTAAAACACAAAAATCAGAAGGCCTTTTCCGTGCTTTCGGTCAGTTCGTAAATTCTTTGAATGGTAAATACATCACGGCAGAAGACGTGGGTACAAGCGTTCAAGATATGGAACACATCTATATGGAAACTCCTTGGGTGACTGGTATCCCGAAAGATTTCGGTGGTTCAGGCGATCCATCTCCATACACAGCCCATGGTGTTTTGATGGGTATTAAAGCTTCTGCGAAAGAAAAATTTGGTACAGACTCTTTAAAAGGTTTAAGAATCGCAGTTCAAGGTCTTGGTAACGTAGGTTCAAACCTTGTTAAGTACCTTAAAGCTGAAGACGCGATCATCACTGTTGCGGACATCGATATGGGCCGTACGAAACTAGTGGCTGAAGCTAACGGCGCAAAAGCTGTTTCTCCAGATGAAATCCTATTCACAGAGTGCGATATCTTGGCTCCTTGTGCCATGGGTGCGGTTGTGAATGATCAATCAATCACTAAGCTTAGAACTAAAATCATCGCAGGTGGCGCGAATAACGTGCTTGCAGAGGCTCGCCACGGCGATCAACTGAAAGAGCTAGGCATCTTGTACGCTCCTGATTACGTGATCAATGCTGGTGGTCTAATGAACGTATTCGTTGAACTTGAAGGCTATTCTCCAGACCGTGCGTTTGAAAAAACGAAACGCGTTTACGACAATATTCTTAAAGTTTACGAAGTTTCTAAACGTGACAATATCGGCACCCACACAGCTGCGGACCGTTTGGCTGAAGAGCGTATCAACACGATTGGCCGCTTGAAACAACGTCATCCGGGTAAATCTTCTCGTGCGTTCACGACGCTTAAAGAGATCTACAACAGATAAGCGGCGGACGCCGGCAAAGCGCAGGGCCTTGCGCCCGAAGCTGAAGCAGCATCGACCCACGTCTTTATGGCGTGGGTTTTGTTTTTTTACGCACTGAGTGACCGCCAACTTTCCCTCCCCCGAATTCTTGACTTACCCCCTAGACCAAAGAACAATCTTTGAACGTAAGTACTTATTAACAGCGAGGAATATCTTGAGCACAAAGATTACTAAAGACGATTTGAAATCACCAGATCAAGTGACACAAACTCTAAGACAAGGTTTTGTCTGGACGACGGGCCATTCTAAAATGGTTATCATGGCGTTGATCGCTTTCGTAGTGGTGGGTGCAGGGATTTCTTTGGCTGGTTATTTCAGCGAAAAGAAAGAAATCACGCAGCAAGAAAAGTACTTCCTTATCGAAAAATCTTACACCGAGAAAAAACGTGGCTTTGAAGAAGCAGCTCGTGCTGAAATCGTTGCGGCTCAAACTAAAGATAAAAAGGCAGCTCCAGCTGTGGATGCTTCCAAAAAAGCTTCTGGTGACATGCAAAAAGATTTCGGCACTGAAATCGCGGGCTTTGAGACTTTCATTAATGAGGCTCCTACAACTAAAGCAGGTCAAATGGCCGCTTTGAATTTGAGCGACATTTATACAAACTATAAAAAATACGACGAAGCTTTTGCTGCTTTAGAAAAAGTGGAAAAAGGTTTGGATAAAAAGGACGTCTTGTCAGGTCTAGTGCTTATGCAAATGGGCAATGTTTTATCAAACAAAGGTGACTGCCAAGGTGCGATCGGCAAATGGCAAACTTTGACTCAGAACAAAGCTTTGGCTTTCGCCCATGATGAGGCGCAATTGCGTACAGGTCTTTGTTATGAGTCTTTAAATGATCTAACGAAGGCTGAAGAAGTTTATGCTTCTATCGGTAAAAAAGATGATGCAAGCACAACTGACTTTGCAGCAGCTCGTGAAGCGCAAAAATATCTTCGTTTATTAAAAGCGAAGAAAAATCTGTAACCCGAGGAATTCATGCGATTCATTTTTCTTGGTGCTCTTCTTTTTACACTCATGGGTTGTACGACTGTAGATCGTACTCTTGAGCAGTGGAGTTCTAAAAATAACAGTAAAAGAGAGTATGAAGTAAAAACAGCTTGGGCTCGTCAGACGACAACGAAAGACAACCTAGGTTTTCGTAAAATCAATCGCATGACGCCTTTATTGGTCGGCGATTTGGTCATTCAAGGCAATGGTCTTGATGGTATTGTGGCTTACGAAAAAGACTCTGGCCAATTGAAATGGCGTTTGCCAGTAGCAAATGGCGTGGAGCCAACTGCGGCGGCGATTCGCGATCGCCTTTTTGTCGGCGCGAATGATGGCAATTTTTATTCTATCGAAGCCAGCACAGGTTTAGTGCAATGGAGTTTTGCAACGAAGGCTGAAAACTTATCAGCTCCTTTGTTAGAAGATGGCGTGGTGTATTTCCTTGCTGGAAATAACGTGCTTTATGCTTTGGATGCAGCGACAGGGAAACAGTTGTGGCTTTATTCTCGTCAAGATACAGCGCAGTTTTCGATTCGTGGGGGGAGCCAACCGGCTTACCATAACGGCACCTTGTATGTTGGGTTTTCCGACGGTTCTTTGGTCGCGTTCAATGCAAAATCGGGGAGTGCTGTTTGGGAAGTTCAGCTGAATCGCAACAAACGTTTCCGTGATATCGATGCAACTCCTGTTTTAGATGGCAATCAGATTTACGTCGCTGGCTATGATGACAAGCTTTACTGTGTTTCTGCGGATAAGGGCGAAGTCTTGTGGCGCATCGATGGTGGCGGCTACAGTGCTGTTACCGTGGTGGGTGATAAATTGATTTATCCAACGACCAACGGCGAAGTCTGGGCTTTAAAGAAAAGCAATGGTGATAAGGTTTGGAGCTATAAGGTAGCTGAGGGGATCGCAACCCAAGTGAAACCTTTTAAAGGCGTTTTAGTTTTTGGTGAATCTCAGGGTAAATTAAGATTTTTAGAATCTAATTCTGGTAAAGAGTTAGGTGCCATGGAACCAGGTCGCGGGATTTTATCCGCACCTCAGGTCGATGAAGCTAAGAATCGCGTTTATTTTATTTCAGGCGAAGCCAACCTTTTTGCGATCAACGCAGGTTGGGTTAAAACACCTTATTTTAAGGAGTAAACGATGAAAAAGTGGCTCTTAGTTTTACCTTTGTTAGTAGTTCTTGGCGGTTGCACGCATGGCAACTGCAGAGCAAATAAAAAAGAAACTCAAACAACAACAACTGGCGAGGTTCCTGTGACTACCAAAACAGCGGCTTCTGATCATGTGAAAGTATTTAAAGCGGACGGTTCTTTGCAATGTGGCCAAGGAAAAGCCATTCCTGTCGCTGAAATGCAAAAGCAATTAAAAGATATCAAAGTATATTCAGCGGTAAATAAGAACGATGGAATGATGCGTATTCAAGTGTGCGGTTCGCCGACTGGCAACTCCAACGTGTACGAAATCGACCGCAAGAATCTTGAAGCCGCAATTAAATTGGGCTTTAAGGAATGGATTGCTGAATAGCTACGCGCTTAAGCGAAGCTCCTGAAGAATGTGCCAGGCCTGGATTCATTAAAACGATTCCGATAAAGGCTGCAATAAACGCACAGATTTTTAAGATCATATTAAGCTCCTGATTCGTTGGAATTAGGAGCAATCTTTGTGCTTATCTTGTTAAAGACTTAAAACAAAAATAGCGACTGCCGAATGATTATTCATCTTTGGAGTTCGAATTTATTGCAAAGCGGGTGCCTTTTTAGGGCACCTTTTATTGTAATAAACCTTATTTTTCTGCTAATGGCAGGTTGGCCACATCTTCAGGATTAAGGATTTTAGATTCGCGTTTTGGTTCAAGCAACGGGGTTGGTTTCGGCAGATTGCCTAGTTGCAAATGTCGTCCAGATTCAGTGCTGCCGGAAGCGACTTCCAGTTCAAAGCGTTCGCGATCGCGGCGGCGAATGTCTGCAAGAGCTGCTTGAATTTCGTCTTCAGGAACTTCCGCGGTTCTTAAAGCTTCTTGGCCAAAGAGCAACGCTGATTCAAATGTTTCACGAACTTGATAATCAACCTCGGCTAATTCTAGTTCTCGGGCATGAATACGATCGTAAGCTCGAGCTAAAACTTTGGCCTCTGGGAATTCGTGTTTTAATAAACGTACGATTTTGGTTGCGACCTTTGGATCGTCGACACAAACAGCGATCAAGCAAGCTTTTTCAGCACCTGAGGCTCTTAAAACATCCAGTCTTGATCCATCTCCGTAATAAATTTGAAAACCAAAGTTGCGCGCATTGCGAATAGGTTCTGGATCCGAATCAATAATTGTCACACTGATATCGCGAGCTAAAAGTACCTGACTGACCACTTGACCAAAGCGCCCAAAGCCCATCATCAAGGCGCATCCCGAAAGGTCTTGTGGTAAATCCACACCCTCTAAAGACACGGCCGGCTTTGGTAAGATGCGCTTCGCAAGGATCACGACCAAAGGAGTTAGGACCATCGATAAAACTACAATGGTTGTCATGTTCGCATTGACCTCTTGACTGATCACGCCAGCTTGGGCTGCGGCGGCGTAAAGAACAAAAGCGAACTCTCCCCCTTGCGCCATTAAGATCGCGCGATCCAGAGCTTCCTGGTGACGACTGCCCATGGTGCGGGCGACGACGTAAATACAGAAAGCCTTGCCAATCATCATGGCAATCACGCCGGCGGCAATAAGCGGGATGTTTTCACTGACCACAGTCAGGTTTAAAGACATACCGACGCCGATAAAGAACAAACCTAAAAGAATCCCACGGAAAGGTTCGATATCGGCTTCAATTTGATGCCTGAACGAGGATTCAGAAAGCAACACACCGGCAAGGAAGGCACCCATCGCCATCGAAAGACCACTGACTTGCATCAGTAAGGCTGTGCCGAGAACCACTAATAAAGCTGCCGCCGTTAAAACTTCTCGGGCTTTGGAGCGCGCTAAAATTCTGAAGAAGGGATTTAATAACCAAATCCCTGCCGCAATAACCCCTGCCATCGCTGCGATGGCTATCGCAATGGAAGCCCAATCGACTCCATTGGAGGTGTGTTGGGGAGATAAGAACGCAACGATTGCTAACAGCGGAACGATTAAGAGATCTTCAAAGAGCAAGATCGAAACCATTTTCTGACCATGTGGCATGCTGACTTCGCCACGTTCAGCAAGGATCTGAAAGACGATCGCGGTGGATGTTAATACGAACCCCATGCCACTAATAAATGAAACAACTGGCGAAAAACCAAAAGCAATACCGATCAAGGTTAGAATCGCTGTACACACCACGATTTGCACGGAACCCAGACCAAAGATATCTTTGCGCATGCCCCATAAGTGTGATGGTTGCATTTCCAAACCAATAACGAATAAGAACATGACAACACCCAGTTCGGCGACGTGCAAAATCGCCCCTGGATTATCGAAAAGCTTTAAGCCAAAAGGTCCAATCGCTAAGCCCGCGGCCAGGTAACCCAAAACAGAACCCAATCCGATGCGTTTAAATAATGGCACAGCGACAACGGCCGCACCTAAAAGAGTCACAACTTGAATAAGCTCATGGGAATTATTTGTCATAGATGTCGAGATAGTACCCAGGACTATATTGATTGGCAAGAAACGGTCCGCAAGATAATCTAGAAATCACTTTTACCGAGGGATTTATGCTGAAAAAAGCCGTGTCAAAGTTCATTTTAGTGATGGTGGTTTTTATGGGTCTCTTTGCGCACGCGTCCGACGCTGTTTCAGAAAATGACATAATAGGGGAATGGTGGGCTCCGAAAAAAGATGCGCGTATCACGGTTTACAAAGTCGCTGAGAAATTTTATGGCAAATTATCTTGGGTGTTGCCAGAAAATGAAAACAAATTGGATGATAAAAATCCAGATCCTAAACTTAAAACGGAAAAAATCTTAGGCCTTGTGATCTTAAAGGATTTTTCTTTTAAAAAAGACGCTTGGCTGGATGGAACTATTTATGATCCAAAAAATGGGAAGACTTATTCCTGCAAAATGAGTTTAGAAAAAGGATCTCCGGACATTTTGAAAGTTCGTGGCTTTATTGGTGTGTCTTTGTTTGGACGATCGGAATCTTTTGAAAGATATACGGCGAAATCTGTTGCAGAAACGCCCTAAAAGATATTTTCTTAGTGAAACATAATTACTTATATAATTTTAAGTTCAACGAGGTCTGGCTTTGAAAACTTTAAATATCATCTTAATGGCTGCTTTTTTATTGGTTCTGAATGCTTGTATAACTTTGCCAAATTCGTTCGTCGATATCGATGGAAAATTTGTACATAAGCCAACCTCAACTCGATATCCAAAACGAATTCAAGGTTGGAATCTTTTAGATGGCGCGACTGATAAAGTTGATTCTGAAATTGCGGCTTCAGCGACATATCAACAACAAGCTTTCGCAAAGACTTTAAGTGAAGAATTTGTCCCTGTAGCCAGCGTATATATTTTAAGTTCCGAAAAAATCAACGGATTGGATGTCTTAAAGAACCGCCTTAAAGCTTTGGCTCCTGAGGCCGTTCAAGATCGCCAAGAAACGTTAAAAACAGCGTATGGAAACGCAACCGCCATCGTCTTTAATCATTCAGCAATCTATGCGGCAACTTCGTTAATTTCGAAGGCTTTTAAGGTCGAATCCTGGTTGATTCAATCGCCAACACAAAAACAGGTGGCTTATTGGATCACGATAGCTAAAAATGATAAGGAAATAGAGTCTATTCCTAGGGATTTTATTGCTCGTTATAATGAGGGTCTAAAAGGCTCGGAAAAATAGGGTTTAAGGCAGGTGTATTAAATTA
>CAMLMF010000024.1 GCA_946480995.1 uncultured Bdellovibrio sp.
CTATTACGAAGACCATAAAGACCGTTATAAACGCAAAGAACGTATTTATTTACGCCAGATCGTAGTCGATGAAGAGGCTAAAGCAGATGCAATTAAAACGGACCTAAAAACCGGTGATTTTGCGACAATTGCGAAAAAGTTTTCCATTACTCCAGAAGCCAAAGCCGGTGGGGTCATTGGATGGATTGAAAAAGGTTCGGTTGATTATTTTGACCCTCTATTTAGCGCCGGCCCCGCATTGCAAACCATTAAGAGTCCTTTTGGTGTCCACTTGATTCGTGTAGAGAAAAAAGCCCCTGCCACAACGCTTCCTCTGGAGGAGGTAAAGCCTCAGATTCTGCGTGCTTTAAAAGCGCAACGCGAGCAGGCAGAATACGTTGCATGGCTTGATGCTCAGCTCAGAAGTAGTAAAGTCTTAAAGGACTACGATTTGATTAATTCAATCAAAGTAGATACGAAAGGCGCCAATGATTAGCATTCTTTTTTCTTTGATTTTAGCAGCTCCTGCACACGCAGAAATTGTGGAAAAAACTGTGGCTATCGTGAATAGCGAACTTGTTCTGCAGTCAGATTTTACGGAGTTAAGTCATCGTATCGGCAAAGCGGGTATGATCGACGAATCTTTGCTTGATGGAAAATCAGAGGCTTCTTTAAAGGGCAGCCGCAAAGAGCAATTAGATTATTTGATTAATGAAAAAGTGATTGAATCCGAAATCAAAAGATTAAATCTTTCTGTCACCAACGACCGCGTAGATTCTGAAATCAAAGAAACGGCGAAACGCCATAATGTTTCTGAAGAACAACTTAAAAGCATTATTGCAGGCCAAGGAACCACGTTTGAAGAATACAAGGCGTTCCTGAAAAACAGCATCGAAAAAAGAAATTTAGTAGAATCAGAGATCATTTCTAAATTACGCATTTCTGATGAAGACGCGCTCAATGAATACCTAAAAACAAACCCGAACAATCGTCCATCAATTGATGAGTTTGGTGTAGCCCATATTTTCTTTAATCCTAAGAAAGGCAGCCCCGAAGAAGCTCTGAAAAGAGCCGAAGTTGTTTTGGGGAAATTGCGTTCTGGTGAAAATTTTGAAACTTTGGCGCAACAATTCAGTGAAGATCCAAATTTTTCTGCGGGCGGCAGCCTTGGAACATTTAAGTCGGGTGAGTTTTTGCCAGAGATCGAAAGCGCCATTTCCGGTCTTAAAGAGGGTGAAACAACTCCGATCGTAAAATCACGTATGGGTTTTCACATCGTAAAGTTAACAGCAAAAAAATTAACGGCAGATCCAAAGTTTGAAAGAGCCAAGGAACACATCAAAGCGCAGCTGATGGAAGCAAGCTTTAAGCGCCAGCTAAAAAGATGGTTGCAAAACAAGCGCGACGAGTCTTTTGTTCGCATCAATGACTAACCTGAAGATAGCGTTAACAACTGGGGACGTGGACGGCATCGGCTTTGAAGTCGCTGCCAAAGCTCTTGATAAGCTCGGCCCCCAAAAGAATCTGCAGATCCTTCTGTGGCGCCCTGAGGGCGCCGATAAAAGATATCTTAAACTCATCGACAAAAAATGGAAACGCATCACGGTTGATTCTTTGGAAGAGGCTTTTAAAATCGAGGGCTCTTACTTAGTCGACATCGCTTCGGATTTAAATCCGGCACAATGGGTGGAGATAAGCGCGAAAGCTTGCTTACAAAAAAAGATTCACGCTCTTGCCACCGCGCCACTTTCAAAAACAAGTATAAAAGAAGCCGGTTTTAAGGATCTGGGTCACACCGATATTTTAAAGCGCCTTTCGAAATCCAAACACGTGAACATGGGTTTTATCGGTGACAAATTTAATGTGGTGCTCGCAACCGCACACATTCCGCTGAAGAAAACTTCGCAAAATTTAAATTTTACTGTGCTGGCACAAGCTCTATTAAACGCGAACAGCTTGCGCTTAAGGCTTCCGGCTGCGCAACAAAAACGCCCTATTGGAATTTTGGGATTAAATCCGCATTCCGGCGAAAAGGGTTTGATCGGCCAAGAAGAACAGCTTTTATTCCCGCAGCTTTTGGCTTTCGCGAAGGAAAATAAGATCCCTGTTGAAGGCCCCTTAGTGCCTGATGCGGCCTTTTTCCCAGGCAATTGGAAGCGATACTCGGTTTATTTAGCCATGTATCATGATCAAGGTTTAATCCCATTTAAAATGATTCACGGCCAAGACAGTGGCGTGCATGTCAGTTTAGGAATTCCTTTCATACGAACCAGTGTCGATCACGGCACAGCGAAAGATATTTTTGGTAAAAATGTCGCAAATCCCAACTCAATGTTGGATTCCCTCCGCTGGGCCATAAAATTTGCTCGACTCTAAGGCCCTAAAATTATATCTAACTACCTGAAATAATTGAGGTGATTTATGTTTCAACCAGTCATTTTTAGAGAATACGATATCCGTGGCGTTTACAACGGACAGTTCGACGACAACTTCGCTTACCTTTTAGGTCGCGCGTATATCGTTTACATGAAAGACGTTGCTGGCGTCTCGAATCCGACAATTGCTTTGGGTCACGATGCTCGCGAAAGCTGCCCGGCTATCATCAAAAATCTTTCTAAAGGGATGATGGAATCTGGCGCTAAGGTTTTACACCTAGGTTTAGTCACAACACCAGTTTGTTATTTTGCGACATTTGAAGTTCCTGGCGTTAATGGCGCGATTCAAGTAACTGGTTCGCACAATCCACCAGAATACAATGGCTTTAAAATTTCTGTAGGCAAAGGCACGATCTTTGGCGCGGAAATTCAAAAACTGCGCGAGATCATTCAAAAAGGCCAATTCATTGACGGCAAGGGTTCAGAGGAACACTTCGACATCAAACCAATGTACTATGCTCGTTACAAAAAAGAGTTCGGTACGATCAAAGACACGAAAATTGTTTTAGATTGCGGTAACGGAGCCGGCGGCTCTGTTGTGCGCGGCTTGTTCAATGCTGTTGGTTTAAATCCAACCATTCTTTTTGAACAACCAGATGGCCGTTTCCCGAATCATCATCCAGATCCAACTGTTGAAGAAAATCTTGTCGACTTAAAAGCGCAAGTTCTTAAAGAGGGCGCGATTTGCGGTATCGGTTTCGATGGCGATGCAGATCGTATTGGTGTTGTCGATCATACAGGTCGCATGATTTACGGTGACGAGTTGATGGTTATTATTTCCCGCGCGATTCTTGAGACTCAAAAAGGCGCGAAAATCATCGGCGACGTAAAATGTTCTGACCGTCTTTATCAAGATGTGGCAAAACACGGCGGACAACCGATCATGTGGAAAACGGGCCACTCTTTAGTAAAAGAAAAAATCAAAGTTGAAAAAGCACCGTTCGGTGGTGAGATGTCAGGACATGTATTCTTTGCAGATCGCAACTATGGTTACGACGATGCTCCTTACGCGGGAATTCGTCTGGTTGAAATCATCGCGAAAAGCGGGAAAACAATTCCGCAACTTTTAGAGGGCTTGCCGCCATCATTTAACACTCCAGAAATTCGTATCGACACAACAGAAGAGAAAAAAGTTTTGATCGTTGAAAAAATGATCGAAGCTTTTCCGGGCGGACCTGGTACAGACTATAAAGTGGATTTCACTGACGGAATTCGTTTAAGTTTTGCGGACGGGTGGGCTCTTTGCCGCTCTTCAAACACGCAACCTGTGGTTGTTGTGCGCTATGAATCTTCATCGCAAGCGGGCCTAGATAAAATCCGCTCGCGTGTTGAAGCTGTCGTTAATAAATACCTTTAATTTATACTTTTTTAGAGGCGGTCTTCTGACGAAAGAAAACCGCCTCTGTTTACGCCTCTTAGGGTCCTTAAAGCTCTCAATTTAGAGCCCCTGTCTTTTATTTAGACATACCATCTACCTTTTATTTGCCTCTTACCTCGGCACAAGACTTGTAACTAACCCCAGGGTGTTGAATTTAAATATATCGGCAGGTTTTATGTTTAAGGCTTTTTTATCTTCCATCTTAATAATCGCAGCTTCATCACAAGCAATGGCCCTTGCGCCCATTGCTGGTAAGCATGCGATGGATATTGTGACGACTCTTGAAAAACTGAGCATGAAGCCGCTGCCTGGTGCTGACTTAAATGGCTACACAAATATCAAAACATATTCGTTGATGGGACTTGTGTGCCAAACAGGAGTTCCAGTAAATAGCGGAATGAATCCAAATGTTGAGGCGACATGTTCCTTAGAGCTAGTCGCATCTGTAAAACAGTTAAATCAAATCAGAGCTGTTTTACAAACGGGCGGCCTAAATCCAGCCAATACAATTTTCAAACTTTAGCAAGTAACCAGCTGCTCTTCGTTAAATCCCACCGTCATAACTGCCGCTAAAGACGACAGCAGCCCAATTTCATCTTCGAACGGAAAAATGCGCTCTAGTTTTAAGTGTACTTTTTTCTGCAGATTAAATCCGTATATTTCCAGCTCTTCGCCATCACTGATGACCCCGCCAATATTTTTGATTTGTTCTGCCAAAGCTTTGTTCTTCGAAAAATATAGATAGCGCGTTTTTCTAATCTGCTGATTCTTTACAAGGTCAACCGAAGCGCGATCATCTGCATTGATGACAGTGTTCATATGCGGGGCCACATTCGTATAAAGATTCAAATAGCTATTGGTCACGCCTTCACCGACGGAGCTAATGTTTTTTATGACAATCACATCTGCACAAATTTTTTCGATGTCTTGTGATGCCAAATCTTTTTCTGGAACAATAAGTATATAAGGTTTTTGTTTTGGCAATTCCATGCCTTCTTGCCACTTAAATATCCCTATTTCTTGGCCCGCACTTTTAAAATGTTTCTGAGTATAGAGCGCTGTTTTTTCTAAGCCATCCACACCCGTGATCACTATTGAAACTTTTCCGTACAAACTCATAATGACTCTCCTGTCCTCTGCCTTAAGCGGCTTTGATTTTTCATCAAGAGAGGAAAGGATGCTTTCAATTTGCGATCGTTGTTCGCGCAGAATTTCTGACTGCTGAATAACTAGTTGCAGACGACGAGACATAGCGATTTTAATTTTTTCAGTGTCAATTTTTTCGTCAAAGTGCAGAAGCTCTTTGATTTCTTCAAGACTAAATCCCAAGTCTTTAAACTCTTTCAAACGCAGAGCCAAAGAAAGTTGCGATTGATGATAGTAGCGATAGCCATTTTCTCCACGAGTATGAGATTTCAAGATCCCCATATCTTCATAAAGACGAAGCGCTTTCGCCGAAACACCAACCCGAGTCGCAAATTGTCCAATGCTCAACCAATCATTCATCCTAACCCCTAAGATGAATCTCGAGCTTGCCCCAGGGTCAAGGTCAAAAAAAAATGAAAGATATTAGAAAGATTTAACTGGGACACAGGCCAATTAACCTGATGGGACTGAAGCCATGGACGCGATTCTGGCAAGGGCACCAAAATCACAACCACCCACAAATAAAAAAAGCCCCGTTTAAAAAACGGAGCTTCTTTATTTTTCGTTCTACCAACCAACTAAGATTGGCGATAAAGGTTCGGTCGCAAGGCGGAGGGACTTCCCACAGCGGAGGCGTGCTGTATGCACGTCCTAGCGAGGACAAGTCCCGACAACGCAGTCGAACGGGCCTTTAGCGGCGATCGATTAAGCCAAACGAAGAGCGATGATTAGCGCGTAGATAACCAATGACTCGATAAGTGCAAGACCCAAGATCATTGGGATCAAAAGCTTACCAGAAGCTGCTGGGTTACGAGCGATACCTTCAAGAGCTGTAGCTGCAGTTTTACCTTGAGCCATAGCGCCACCGAATACTGACAAAGCGATAGCGATAGCAGCTGCGATAGCTACCAAGCCACGGTCAGAGTTAGCAACAACTGGAGCAGCTGCTTCTTGTGCGAATGCAGATGTAGAAGCCAACAAAGCAACCATTGCAACGATCATTTTTTTCATGTGATTTCTCCTCAATATGAGTGGTTAAGTTTGCTCTCTAGTGATCGTGTGCAATCGCGAATGCCACGTAGACCATTGAAAGCAATGTAAATACAAAAGCTTGAACAAAACAAACGAACAATCCCATTACATAGAATGGAATTGGAATACCGATAGGTACTAGATCCAAGAACACAGACAAGACTGTGTGGTCACCCATCATAACGTTTGCAAGACGAAGACCCAAAGAGAATGGACGAACAAAGTGTGAAACTAGTTCGATCACAAACATCAGTGGAGCTAAGAAAAGAACCGGGCCCATGAAGTGCTTTAAATAAGCACCGATACCGTTTTCTTTGATACCTTGGAAGTTATAGAACAAGAACATCAAGCAACCGAAACCAAATGTCGTGTTGATGTTTTCAGTCGCAGGAGTCATTCCTGGAATCATACCGATCAAGTTGTTGAACAAGATAAAGAAGAATACAGAAGTAAAGAACGGAACATAGTGTTTGCCATGTTCGCCGATGACCATGTCAGCAAGACCGTCCATCATCTCTGTCAGCATCTCGAAGATACCACGAAGAGAAAACTTACTTGCAGGAAGAACCGCGACTTCGCCTTTACCTAAGGCAGCGCGTGCAGCTGTTCCGATTGCAAATACACTTACGGTGGCTACGCCCAAAGTTGCAACGTGTGCATACTCATGACCAACACCAGGAATTAATTGTGTCCAGTTAAACGACATTGTCTTTTCCTTCTCTATTTAAGGATTCTTTCAGCGCATACACTATCGCCGAAAGAACAAAACTTGCCACGCCCATGGAAAACCACAAAGGGTTAAACCAAGCAAGCTTGACCAGCGTAAAGATAATAATCCCTAAAATCGCGTACTTAATTACAATGATTCCAATGGCTAGGGCAATCAGTTTCTTCTTAAAGATCATCCCAAAGCCAATTCCAAGCATAAAAAAGCTGCCGAGAATCACTAAAGACCCGGTCACAAATGAAAGTGAATGTTGTGGTGCGTAAAAAAAGCCCAACAAAAGGCCCCCGAGGGCAGTTATCAGGCTTTGAGTTATGAGAACAATTTTCATTTTTGTGGCGGACGCTTCAAGGCGTCGGCTTCTTCCTTTTCCTCAGATTTTTGCATACGTTGCAGAAGCCAAATCACTCGCCACAACCATCCGATCAAGCACAAAAAGGTCAGTCCAACAAAGATAAGGCCTTTTGATTCGTACTTTTGATCTAGATACTGACCCAGGTAAAAACATCCCAGGATTAAACCGACAAGTTCAAAGCCTATAGATGCAAAAATTATATACTTTTTCATTACTTCCTAAAGCCTTTCGCGCCAGGAGCATTCTTCATTCTCTCTTGCAGACGCTTTATACGAAGCTCGATGTATTCTGGAGGATTGTATTTCGTGCGATGCTCTTCAAGAATCGCAATCGCATTTTTAAAATCTAAATTTTCTTCGTAGCAGACGGCCAAAATCAAAGCGACGTTTTCTTGTATCGCTTTTTCTGGATAACTTTGAATCAGCTGCTTAAAGATATCAGCCGCTTTAACAAAGTCTTTGCGGGCTACTAAGATATTTCCTTTAAGCATCAGGGCACTAAAGCGAGTTGCATCATCGCCTTTAAGTTTTAGCAACGAATCGATTTCTGACTCTGCTTGGAAAAAGTTATTTTGATAATACTGTGCGCGCGCAATATTCATTTTATATTGCGCCTCTTCAAGATCCGTATGCGGCATTTGTTGAAGTTTACTGTATTCGATGATCGCACGTTGGTAGTTCTGAAGATTATTAAAATATATCGCCGCAATTTGCTTTTGCGATTCTAAGCGCTCTTTTTCGTCGGTTGAATTCAAAACGATAAAGTGATGATAGTCGATCGCTTTATTAAAATCTTTGATCTCAAAGAAAGAGATTCGCGCGGCCTCACGGGCCGCTTCTAAAGTTAAACTCTTTGTATTATTTCTTTTAATGACTCGATCTAAATAACTCAGACCGATGCGATAGTGCTCTTGTGAAATCTCTTTCTGGGCTCGCTTATAATCCGCCTCCTCTTGCGAAGAGCAGGCGGTGAGTGTCAGCGCTAAGGCGACCAGAAAGAGTCTGAACATTCTAGTGAGTAACAGCATCCGGTGGGGTCGTTGGAGCCGGAGCTTCTTCAACTGTTTGATCTTCTTCGACAACCGCAACACCTGTAACGGTTTCATCTTTTTCATCGATGTTAATCAAACGCACACCTTGAGTATTACGACCAAGAACAGAAATGTCCGTCACTTTCATGCGGATAACCTGTCCCTTATCAGTGGAAAGAATAAGTTCCATTTTTTCAGAAACTTTTTTCGTCCCAATAACAAGACCAACTTTATCCGTCGTTTTCTGAGTGATGATACCTACACCACCGCGAGATTGAATGCGATATTCTTCTGTTTCAGAGCGTTTTCCGTAACCTTTTGAAGTCACCATCAAGATAGTGTCTTTCGTGTTCTTCTCAAGGACTTCCATCGCCACAACAACGTCGTCTTTAGCCAAAGTGATCGCTTTCACGCCACGAGCTGTACGACCCATACCACGCACGTCTTCTTCGTTGAAACGAATCGACATACCTTCTTTTGTTGCGATGAAGATATCACTTTCACCGTCGGAAATCTTAACGTCGATAACGCCGTCTTCAAGATCTGTAGTTAAAGCAATGATACCCGCAGTTCTTGGGTTCGCGAAAGAATCCAAAGACGTTTTCTTGATGATGCCTTTTTCCGTTAACATCACCGCGTATTTGTTTTCGCTAAACTCATTCACTGGAAGGATCGAGCGAACACTTTCGCCATTCGCCATCTGTACAACGTTCGCCAAAGATTTTCCTTTGGACGTTCTTGTTCCTAGTGGAAGTTTATGAACTTTCACCCAGTATACTTTACCTTTGTCGGTAAAGACCAGAAGCATGGTTTTGGTCGTCGCAGAGAAAAGATCTGTGACATAGTCTTCCTCTTTGGTCTCCATACCCTTCGTGCCTTTGCCGCCACGTTTTTGCACGCGGTATTCTTCAACCGGGATACGTTTGATTAAGCCTGTGTTTGTCACAGTCACAACCATTTGTTCGTCCGCGATTAAATCTTCGTCCTCGATATCATCAAGGCTGCCAGTGATTTGTGTGCGACGTGGATCCGCGAAACGTTTTTTAATGTCTAAAAGTTCGCCCACGATAATTTTATAAATTTCATTTACGTCAGCCAAAACAAAACGTAGCCAGTCGATTTGTTTTTGCAGTTCTGCAAGTTCCGCGATGATTTTATCACGCTCTAAACCTGTCAAACGTTGTAAACGCATTTCCAAGATCGCCACTGCTTGGCGTTCAGAGAATTCGAATTTCGCCATCAAGGCTTCGCGAGCCGTGTTGGCTTCTTTCGAAGCACGAATAGTTTTAATAACTTCTTCGATGTGATCTAAGGCTTTTTTCAAGCCTTCAAGGATATGCGCACGCTCTAGGGCTTTTTTAAGTTCAAAGATACAACGTTTTGTAACGACGTCACGGCGGTGATCAACGAAAGCTTCAAGCATGCCTTTCAAGTCGAAAGTCACTGGTTGGTTTTTCGCATCCAACGCCAACATGATAATACCGAAGCTCGTTTGTAGCTGCGTGAACTTGTAAAGTCTGTTCAAGATTACGCTGGCATTTTCACCACGCTTAAGAACAACCACGATACGCATACCTTCACGTGAAGACTCATCGCGGATATCAGAGATACCTTCGATTTGTTTATCACGAACAAGGTCCGCCATGCTTTCGATAAGTTTGGCTTTATTAACTTGGTATGGGATTTCTGTGATGATGATTTCTTCGCGGTCTTTGACCTGAACGATTTCAGCAACACCTTTAAGCGAGATAATTCCGCGACCTTTTTTGTAAGCCTGAAGAATACCTTCACGACCTGCAATTGTTCCCGCAGAAGGGAAGTCCGGACCTTTAATAAATTGTAAAAGATCATCCAACTGACACTGAGGGTTGTTGATCAAGTGGATGCAACCATCAATCACTTCGCCCAAGTTGTGCGGAGGGATATTCGTCGCCATACCAACGGCGATACCAGTTGAACCATTGACTAAAAGATTCGGGAATTTCGCTGGTAATACCAACGGAATTTCCATCGAATCATCATAGTTCGGTCCAAATGGAATAGTTTCTTTTTCGATATCAGCAAGCAATTCTTCTGCAAGCTGAGTCATACGGATTTCCGTGTAACGCATGGCTGCCGCACTATCACCATCGATCGAACCGAAGTTTCCTTGGCCATCTTCAAGCGGGTAGCGCAAAGAGAAATCTTGCGCCATACGGACCATCGTTTCGTAAACGGCAGAGTCACCATGTGGATGGTATTTACCGATGACGTCGCCGACAACACGGGCTGATTTTAAATACGGACGATTCGAGCGATTGTTCATTTCACTTTGTGCAAAAAGCACGCGGCGATGAACTGGTTTTAAGCCGTCACGAACATCGGGAAGGGCACGACCCACGATAACCGACATGGAGTATTGCAAGTATGCGCCACGCATTTCCTTGCTAATATCGACGAGTGTTACGCCTTTTTCTGTACTATTTTCCATACTTCACCTAACTAAAAATTAAACGTCTAAGCTACGCGCAAGAAGAGCATTGTCGTGGATAAACTGACGACGCGGCTCTACCATTTCACCCATCAAGATTGAGAATGTTTCATCCGCGGCGACCGCGTCTTCAATACTCACTCTTAGAAGAGTTCTGTTTTCTTTATCCAAAGTGGTGCTCCACAACTGTTCTGGATTCATCTCTCCTAGTCCTTTGTAACGTTGGATGTAGATGCCTTTTTTTGTGGATTCCATAATGTGTGTGGAAAACTCTGTGTAATTCTCGAATTGGAATTCGCTTTCACCTTGCACGATCGTGATTGGCAACGTGCTGATCGCTTGGATCTCGCCCCAAATCTTACGTAGCTCAATAATTTCTGAGAAACGAAGATTGTCGATACCAAATTTCGTCGTCATACGGTCCGCATAACGAACAGTGTAGATTTCACTGTAAGATCTGCCAGTTTCTGGATCTTTTTTAACTTCGCCTTTGTATTCAGTGATCCCCAATTTAGGTTCTGAACTGATCCACGAACCAAGGTCACTTAAGATCTCGGTCATTTTTTTATCGTCGTTCAAAGTTTTATCCAGATCGGCAATTTTACTTAACAAGAAATACAACACGTCTTTGTCGTATTTTTTCGAAGAAACACGCAATAGATCGTTGAATCTTTGGATATTCAAAATCAACTGGCGCAAATCTTTTTCTGGTAAGTTTTCATTCCCTTTGATTTTGAAATTACTTAAGCCCGAGCTTAAAAGATATTCCGTCAAAGCTGCTTCATTTTTCAAATAAGTTTCGCTTTGACCTTTTTTCGCACGGTACAAAGGTGGTTGCGCGATATAGATATAACCACGCTCTAAAACTTCTGGCATTTGACGATAGAAGAATGTCAAAAGCAGAGTCATGATGTGTGATCCATCGACGTCGGCATCGGTCATGATAATGATTTTGTGATAACGAATTTTATCGATGTTCACATTGTCTTTACCGATTCCAGTACCTAAAGCCGAGATAATTACTTTGATCTCTTCTGAAGAAATAATTTTATCAAAACGCGCTTTTTCAACGTTTAGGATTTTACCTTTTAACGGCAAAATCGCTTGCGTACGACGATCGCGACCTTGTTTTGCAGATCCACCGGCCGAGTCTCCCTCGACCAGGTAAAGTTCGCAAAGTGCTGGATCACGTTCTTGGCAGTCAGCCATTTTTCCTGGCAACGAGCCGCCATCAAGAGCTGTCTTACGGCGAGTTAGATCACGAGCTTTACGAGCAGCATCGCGAGCGCGCGCAGATTCCACGCACTTCATGATGATGTTTTTTGCAACGGAAGGATTACGATCCATCCAGTCCGCAAGTTTTTCATTCACCATGGCCTCAACGATACCCTTAACTTCGGCATTACCTAGTTTGGTTTTCGTTTGACCCTCAAATTGTGGTTCGCGAACTTTTACAGAAATTACGGCTGCCAAACCTTCACGGATGTCTTCACCCTCAAGATTTGTTTTTAAATCTTTTAAAAGATTTTTTTCAGTTGCGTAAGCATTTGTTGTACGAGTTAAAGCAGCACGGAAGCCGACAAGGTGAGTACCACCTTCGTGCGTATTGATGTTGTTACAATACGTGAACACTGATTCTGAGTAAGAATCATTCCATTGCATCGCAATTTCAATATCCACATTATCTTTTTCACCGCGGAAGAAAATAACTTCATTGTGCAAAGATTTTTTAGATTGATTCATGTACTGCACGAATTCCGCAACACCGTTGGCGTATTGGAAATCTTGCTTCTTACCAGTTCTTTCGTCTTTCAAAGAAATATGAAGACCGGCATTCAGGAAAGCTAATTCACGGAAACGATTCGCTAAAGTTGTGAAGTCGTAAGTGATAGTTTCGTCTTTGAAAATTTCACGATCTGGTTTGAAAGTTACCTTCGTACCTGTTTTTGAAGACACTTCACCTTGTTCGACCGGCGCCATGATTTTTCCGCGCTCGTAGTTTTGTCTCCAGAAGTGACCTTCACGTTGTACTTCAACATTCACACGTACTGAAAGGGCATTTACAACCGAAGCACCCACACCATGCAGACCGCCAGAAACTTTATACCCACCGCCGTCGAATTTACCGCCGGCATGAAGTACGGTCATAACAAGTTCAAGAGCAGATTTACCCGTTTGCTTTTGGGTTGCTACGGGAATACCACGACCGTCGTCTTCAACAGTGATAGACTCATCGGCGTTGATTGTGACCTGAATAGTTTTACAATAACCCGCAAGATGTTCGTCTACCGAGTTATCCACAATCTCATACACAAGATGGTGATAACCTTTGAAACCTGTATCACCAATATACATCCCTGGACGCTTACGAACTGCTTCAAGACCTTCAAGGACCTGAATCGAGTCGGCGGAATATGACTTTTGTTCTTCGACTGACACTGTAGTACCCCTCACTGAAATGCATTTACTCTGGGATTACCAGAGTGCTCTTGCGTAACACTTCTTTTTTGTTGAAGTGGCTAACCCAGGATTTGACCATCCTTGATTTGCAAAACGGAAAGCTGATCGAGGCTGAATGATTGTGGTAATGTGAAATCTGTTGTCGTTACAAAAATTTGCGTATTGATCTCATGTAAGAACGTAATCAACGCGTCTCTTTTGTTTTTATCGAGCTCAGATAAAACATCATCTAACATCAGCACAGGATAGGTCCCGTGAGCCTTCCTATGATACATTATTTGCGCCATTTTGAAAGACAATATGATGGCTCTTTGCTGCCCTTGGCTACAATAAAATCTTGAGTCTTTTTGCCCATATAGGAAGCGAATATCGTGCTTGTGAGGACCAACCAAAGAGCTTCCACTAGAGAGCTCCGCATCATGCAGTTCATGCAGACGTTTTTGCAGTGTGAAAAACACTTCTTCGCGGGAAAAATTCATCGCGTCGTGATCGGAAATCAGATATTCCACCGAGATATCCACAGCCGAATTTCCAGAAATGTATTGCATAGCATTATTAAACTCACGCGACAAACCCAGCAAAGAAGTGATGCGGGCGTGGGCAAAATCGGCCCCTAAACGCAAGAATTGGGGGTTTAGAGCCTCCAAAAGGTTCTCCGTGACACTTTTATCGTGCAGACCCTCCAAATAGTTTTTAAGGATCTTGTTACGCGTTTTCAGAGATTTCCTATAATCCGCGATCAAATCGGCATTTTTTCGATCAAATGTAATCAACAGCTCGTCGACCAATTCACGGCGGTGATCAGCTCCTTCTTTGATGGAAGAAAGACTTTCCGGACTGAACACGACGCTC
>CAMLMF010000025.1 GCA_946480995.1 uncultured Bdellovibrio sp.
TCGGCCATAATTTCTTCTATTCAATTGCCATACCTAGGGTATTCGCAAAATATAATTTATATCTATCGCATTGCTTTCGGCGCTTTTAACTACATTGTCTTCTTCTAGTGAAAACATTATTAAGTATTTTTGCTGAGCGTTCTTGAGGCTTAATACGGCACAATTATTAACTCTAATATCTGATATTTGTAACAGATTCGGATATCCCGTACATCGAGAGATTTCCAAATAAGACTCCTTCTGGAAGTCATGGAAAAAACTATTTAAGTCTTGAAATTGAACTTGTTTTTCTGTGTCCTTGAAACTGTAGTAACCCTCGACAACATCTGTTTTCCTCTTTACAGACGAAGAAGTGAGTTTTGCGAGTAGTCTTTTGCCTGCAAGCTCAGACGACTGATGCCCGGGGCCGTACGAAGCTTCATTCACAACCACCTTGACGGAGGAGTTCACAGTGTCTTCTTTCTCAATTTCATAATCAGGTTGGGCTGTATGTCTTTTAAACAAGTCGATCCAATCAAAACATTCTAGATCAAAATCAATCTGTCCTTTTTCATTATTTAGAGATATCTTCCCCGTGTCCAAATAAAGACGGTACTCATCTTGTGGATCCATCTCTTCGACTGGAGGCCCTACCTCGATTTCTATTTCATATGTCGAATACGAGTTAACCTTCAAGGAATACAGCAGTCGAGGTAGTACCGTAGCAAGCTTAGAATCTTTATCAAATTCAAATGCTTTGTTGGGACCAGCGCCGTCCTTCGCCGCTTGACCAGAAATAATCTTACTTAAATTAGATAGTTCAGATAGCCAAAGAGGAAACGACTCCGCAGTTTTACTTTGAGAAATCTTAGCGTCTATTTCATTTTCAAGAACAGCCATCGCCTTATATACAAGAGAAAAATTCTTCTTATAAGAGTTGTCACTGGTATAGAATATATTCCTAATTGTATTTTTGACCTCAAGAATTAACTCCTCCCTCGATCTCTTTTTCGTTTCGATGTGAGCCTTCTGCCTAACTATATTTTTCAAGATTAACTGAACAGTTCTGTCATAGTTTTTTACAGTCCAAGTAACGTCCTCCAAGGGCTTACTATTAGTGATTAACAACTGAATGGACTTTTTGAAATTTTCAGTTTCTTGAAACCTTTTACTAACAAAACCAGATTTTCCGTATCGATAATTTGCGGCTGCGCCCATATCCGTACCCTTAAGAAGGGAGTAGAGCGACAATAAGTCTTCTTTGTGATGAGTCACGGGAACAAGTAGATCCGTGGTTATCGCCGCCATTACATTTTTTTGAGGTGAGAACGCTACGTGCGCCGGCTGAAACAATGGAAAATTTATTACGCTCGACGATATCACAGGGAATATTAGGTGTTGTTGTCCATCTGTTCCAAAGTATTGATACATCTGAAGGCTCGCCGAAGAGTCCACAGCAGACGTTCCTTTGCAATATTTAAAGCCATCAATCTTTTCAGGAGCAAAATCCCTCAGCCTTTGATCTTTAGATGGGTTCCATTCTTGAAACATTGGCTTTAAAGCTTCAGCGGCCAACAGGTGGCCTACTTTATAACGAACAAAATCTGAATTCTTGTAGCCCGATTTGCGTGCTTGTTTAAAGAAGAATTCGTGAGCAAGAAGTGCAATCTTATTGAACTGATCTAACTGTTTCCAGCGAGTCTTATCAACATGGAGTGTTCCTTCCTCTGCTGGGCCCGATGCTTCATCCCAGTAAGCGATTTGAACTATCTTACAACCCTCTGGTAGAGCTAGCGGAGAATTTGCGTCTTGACTAGGATGCAAAGTTGCATCGTCTGCAATGAAGGAAATATTTTTTGAAAATTTTCTCCAAAATTCAACGTTAACAAAATCCAGGTCGCGCGAAGCAGGTCCAAAATATACCTGCAGAATTTTCACTAGATGCTTTGCTGTGGTGTCGTCCAAAATAATGCTCCCGCCGGGACCCAATCCCGAGGAATTCATTATTCGCTTATGATTTTTAATCGCCTCATAAACATCGCGAACAAGTAATTTACCTTTAAGATTCGAATCACTGACTGTCTCAGAACAATACACTCCCTGACCGCCACCGCCGTCGCCAGTTCCGCCGCCACCGCTTCCGGGGCCTCCCGTTTGAAGCTCTTGCTTCGCTGGATCTGAACCGGGTTGTGCGATGGGATTACTATGGTAATGATTATTCGAAGAGTTACAGCCAACTGAAACAATCGTCATACTAATAAAACCAAGGCGCAGACCCAACTGCAAAATTGTTTTACACCCGTCAAGTATACGGGATCCAAACACGTCTATATTGATTGCGTGATTCTTGTTCTTCATCATGAAGAACTAATATCCAAAGGGCATACCAAGAACCTAGTATTCGAAAAGATCTATATTGAGACAGTATGAAACGTCCGGATCGCCCTTCATAGACTGATTCAAATTTTTAATACTTTCTAAGAGCTGCACCCTTAGTAAGTGCGCGGCTTCTTTAGTAATAGCCATCGGACAAGTGTAGTGCAGATGATTTTCGTTATAGTGATCCATCCTTTGAATAGCTCTTTGTCGCCAATTTTGATGATGACGGAAGATCAGCGGATGCCCAGAACTTAAATGGGTATACCCCGGTTGCGAGCGAAGTCCCTCTTCAGTCTTCGCAAGTAAACCGAAGTCCAATAACAATTGAATAGCGCTTTCGGCTCTGACTTCAGGAACATTCAAATGTTTCGCTATCGATGTAGTAGAAAGATTAGGAGCTGTCGGAATTAAATTTCTAACAGCAGAATAAATCCAGTTCGAATAGTAAATTGCCTTTTGCTCTTCTGTAAGTTGAATTGTCGAGCTGACTTTCGCAGCCACCGTTAAGGCAGCACTTTGCAGCTGTTTCATTTTTCCGGTGATTCGTTGTTGCAGCTTGTGCGAACCCGCACGACCTAAATCAATTAGTAAAAGAAAATAGTCGGTTTCTCTTTCAGTTAAACCAACGTACAAAGCGACTTCGTAACCCTGATCCGAAGACAGTTGCTTAGTGCCGGACAGCACTTGAGTTAAGAATGAGCTGCTAATACCTGTAGCACTTAGAAGATGCTTTCGGACAACAGATTCGCCGGATAAGTAGGCCTTTAAAACTTCCCGGTAGTCCTCGAATTCGAATATGTTCACAAACCTCTCCGCGATTACAGATCTTTAAATCCTAACATTTCAGATCCAATAAATACCTTTAAAATCAATTACTTAATACCTATGGCCAGTGTTTGATCCATTTACCGACAGTAAAAACAAAGGAGCGATTCTTTACTTCTGGTTACTCGAGAAAATTCATAACGCGATGTATCTTTTGCTCATCGAAAGCATACGACCAAAGGCCGGACCAAATGTCCGGCCGGACGAATAAGAGCCTCGATAATTAGCATAGCCTCCGGCCCAAGACTCGCACCGGAGGCGAAAGAACAAGTTAAGGAGAATTTATGAATTTGAAGAATTTTTTTAAAGTCACAATTGCAGTGATGCTCATGATGCAAGGATCGCAATCATTCGCAAATGAAAAAGCTGCGGCAACGATCGAAGACATACTGCCAAAGCTGTATGCGTTCGCTGCTCCACTTTCTCAGAAAGATTTCGAATTCTTTCTAAACCCAATTATTTCTTTTTTAAAAAGCGAGTGTAAAAGAAACATGCCCGCTCAAGTAAAAACAGATCAACAAGAAGCTTGTGTATTAGAAGAATCATGGAACCACCTCAACGCGCTTTCCCAAACACTTGGAAACCCCGATGCTTCTCCGCTGCAATTTTCAGAGGGTTTGAATAGCTCTCGAGTGGATCAAGTTGCAGCCGGAGCTTGGAAACGAAGCGGATCACGTCCACCTGAGGGACAATCACGAGTGCCAACCTTGTTCGCGGCAGACGTTATGATGACAAAAGTTGTCGTACAAAAATCTTTAGCAGCTTACGCGCGTTGGTCAGTTTTTCTTTCTAGGGATCAAGACAACAGTGCAAAAAATTATATCGTTCCCAAGTTAATTCAGTCACTCGAAGGACGCTCCCTATTGGGCAGTTTGTTCGAAAGATACCAGCAGCACAAATGCACGGTTGCGCAAGTTATGGCAAAACCCGGCACTAACATCTGCCAAATTGAAAAGAGTCGTCTTGCAACCATCATCTATACACTCTTTAAAAGCAACGAAGCAGACATTGCCGAGGTCGTCAGAATGACTTCTCTTCTTGTTCAAGAAGGAAACAAAAGTAGCGCCATTCAGATTTCATTCCTAGAGCCCATGCAAAAAACCATGAAAGAGTTCACAAATGATTCTGAGTCAGCTTTTAAAATGTGGAAGGATTTAAAGTCCAATGGCTCCACAAAGCGCGATCAGATTCAAAAGCTTTTCCAAAATCTAACGGCGTTCCCAATTGCTCTTAGCAACGAAGAACTAGTGAATACATACATGTCTCTGTCGGCACTTATGGCCCTTAAGGACATTGCAAATGTCACTACTCATCTTGAAAGTCAGCAGGTTTTAGCGACCGAAATTATCCCTTCAATCCTCGATAATTCGGATCTTAAGAAGCTGCACACTATGTCCAAAAGAGAACTCTCGGCTATGACCCACGATGTTCAATATTTTATCAACCAATCCTCTGACGGAGATTTCTAATGAAAACGTTTATTCAGTCGATCGCCCTAATTACCCTTCTATCTTCAAGCGCACTTGCTGGCTGCAATAACAAGCCCGGCGCCCCTGGAACTCCTGAAGTTGAAACCAAGAAGGTTGCACCTCGTTTACACATCAAACTTGAAGCCATTCAATCTGTAGAGGTCGGAAACGAGAAGGTTAAGTTCGAACAATTTTCAGTTTGCAAAGAAGCAAACTACAACTGTCTTCCTGTTGTATTTGTCTACGACAAAACTGAAGAGCTTGTTTATGTAATCGCACCTAAAGACAAGCAAGATCTTAAAATCTCTTCGGTTACGCCGTCAGAATTCGCCAACGTGCGCGCCTCAAGTTCCCCGAATGAAGAAGTCGTAGACTTTTCTTTAGAGACTGCACAAAAGAATATTGAAGAAGTAAATGAACAAACCCTCAGTCGTTGTAGACATACACACGACTGGACAAACTTGTCGAAATTGAATCGCACACCACGAGGTGCGGTCTATTTCCGTTTCGATCTTCCGAACTTAGACAATCAAGTTCTATTCCGTCTAGATTCACGCTCCGGTGTAGTTACGCCATTTCATACAAAAGAAAATTTCTCTTATAATGGAGAAAAACGTCCAACTCTTGTGTTAAATGTTCCAGATCAAAAAGGTGAGCTTGCAATTGATAACGCCTTAATCACTTTCGAAAAACATCAGTTCCGATGCCAGGATATGTACAAACAACTTAAGTATGAAGCTCCAGAGTACGACACAGAAGTCGATCAAAAGGCGAGCACTTTGCTGAATTTCAGATACGGACAAGAAGTCGAACTTCATGGAAAACAAAAGAACGACTTTGAAGGCGCTTCATACTCACAGGCACTATATCCAGAGTCAGTTCAAGAAATTAAAACAGAAAAATAAATATTAACTTAGGAGAATTTATGAAACGCACATTACTACTGCCCTTTCTTTTTATTATTCCGCAGGCAAAAGCCTTAACAACTGTTTCCGCAAGTTTAGCTGGGACAATCGACGTCGAGTTAAAAATCGAAAAACACTTCCGTCACAGTCTTGATTGTGACAGAGATCCCCGTGGCCCAGAAACTTGGGATATTGACCCTGTGACTTTAAATCTTCAAGGTGGCCTACAAGGTGGAAACCTAGGAACTTATGTTTGGAATTCTGCTATGATGTCTCCATTCTATAGACACATTCGCAATGTAGTTCTAACTACAACCTCCACACAGAACGGCTTGGCAGAAGAAATTAATCTGAATCTAGCAGACCAGTACCAAAACGACGGACAACAATTCGACAGCGGAAAATGCTGGCATAAGAATGGTCATTCAAAACCAATCCAAGCGCAAATCGAAGGTCAAATCAAACTGACATATACAGTCCCGAAAAATATTTGGGCGGTACGAGTGAGTCGCACAGGTAAGGGCCTTTTGGCTAAAGACAGCATGAAGCCAATGCAAGGTGTATTAAACAATGGTTTCGATAGATCAGTAATGACAGAAGAAATCTTCTGGGTGAAACCCGGCAGCCAAATCACACAAGAGTTCGTAATCAAGCGTAACACTCCAGGAAATGCTGATCTTGGTGAATCTAAAATTACGTTTACACCCTTAGCTGAAAACCTTTCGTCAGATGATGCTCAAAGAAAGGCTCTTCTAATCTTTAAAGATTATAAAAATACTCTAGATAAGAAAAGTCCTTCCGTTAGTGAAATTGAAAAGAAGTCAGAAGAATTTATTAAAAATGCTATGGGCTTAATTTTATATTATGACAACTTTTCGACGGTACCTTCTAGAATCCCGACTCAAGAAATGCTGAGTATTTCAAAAAGTCTATTCGATATTGCTAATGCAGTTATTCCTTCGCCAAAGCTTGGTCTGCCGGTAAAAACTGCTGCAGCTTTAGCTTCTTTTGAAATCGCCATGAGGTTGTTAACTGATTTAAGCAAGTATTGCGATATGGTCGAAGTACATCTGCCGATGAAAAACCAAACCGTTAAAGTTTTAGGTTTACGCGCAGCTAACTTCTGGTTGACGCGCGGTCTCGCAGGCATAAAAAACTACCGCTTCAAAGAATATGAAGCATTTGTCGAACAGTTAGCAATTTTAGAGGCCAACCGCATTACTTACGCGGATGTCGTTCAAGACAAGAATTCATGGAAGCAAATTCATAAGGCTTATAACTTCTTAACCGAAACTATTGAAACTGGCGGTTCGCCGTTCAGAGCAGCTTTAAAAGACTTACAAAGAAACTTAAAGCAATTCGGCGCTATCGGCTCCAATGACGTCGACACGGAAGCATTAGTAAAGTCTTTAAATGAACTCAGTCGCACTGAGGAAAAATTTGTCAGAGAATTGTTTGCAAGTATGGAAGCGTTTGACGTTGATTCTCGCGAAATCGTCAAAGGACAAGATTTTTTAAATCAACTTAAAGTCTTGAAAGACGCTCAAAATAAAGTTGCCGATAATATGGAAAACAACATCCGCTTACTTTCGGCGGGCGGAGCTGATAGCGGCGCCGTAATGAATACAATGCACACGCTTCTAAGTAACCAGATCGCCATATTCGATAAAGAATTGAAAATTGATTACTTTGAAACACTACGCTCTGAATATTTCAGAAATAATGGACGCATTGGCACAATTGAAAAATCAAAAATGTGCGTAACCGGAGGAATGTAAAATGAAAAAATTTATTAACTATACTTTAAGTACGATCCTAACTCTTTCAGCAATGAATGTCAGAGCCAGCGATGAGTACCGTGAGCAAGCAAGAGCAAACATCAACAAGTCAAAGCAGCAGGCAAAAACCTATGCCGAAGACCTTGTAAAGGCAGATTTCTCTTCCGCACTTATGGAAACTCTCATGGAGTCTTACAAAGCGGGACAATCTTCACCGGTATTTCAGTCTTATTTAAGTGACATCTCAACCCTTGAATCAAGGGTTGAGGCGATAATGAATAAAACAAATCAAAATCTTTCTGGAGAAGATTTGATCAAAATATGGGACGAGTATAAAGAAGCCGTTCGTAAGCGCTTTGAGATATCTTATCAAGCTCAAACCACGTTTTATGACCAAAGCCTATTCTTAGATTCCGCACAGAGCGCAATAGATAAGTTTAAGAACGTCTGTGAAACAGGGCGCTCACAAAAAGGCATTAAATTTTACAACCAATATATTCCAAACCTTCCACCTGTACACTCTGAAGTTATGATTTCCTATGACACATCAGACGGCTCATACAAAGGAAGCTCAAGCACATCGACGTCAACGGGTAAAGACAATGACCGAAAAGTTATTGGCACTGCAATTGAGGTCGGATCTGCAATAATCGTAAAAGTAGCTACTTCTGGTGGCGCCGGACAAATGGTTGCAGCTTGCCAAATCGCGGCCCCTTATGCTGCGGCAGCTGTTGTTGCATATGCCATTATTTCGGGTGCTCTCGCAGCTCATGAACAACGCGCGCTGCAAGAGAAAATCACGGAAGCTAACCTCATGTTGTTCAGAGAATCTGCTTCCGATAATGATGTCTCTAAATACTATCGCGAAACTTGCAATAATATCCTGCCTATCATTTCTCAAATGCAAAGCAAGTTAAAGCTTATTAGCAGTGACGAAACAAATAGACTTGCGGCTATCAAGGCGGCGGAACAACTGGCTCCCCAGATTGCTACATTTGAGGCCAGCAATGCAGAAGCCGAGAAGGTCACTCCTCACGTCACTCTTTTCCAGGCCTTGAAAGCAAAGGTTTGCAAAGAGAAAGTTGATGCCGATGCCAATACTGTGTGCTTTAAAAGTCCAAGCCACTTCGTCTTAGCAGAAGATGAAAGTATTCAGCTGCCTTTAGATGAAAAAGCGGCGGAGGCCATTGCGGCTCCGATGATTGAGACGTTGCATAATTTTGGTAAACAATACCCTCGTGACCTTCGTGGTGAGCTTATTTCGGCCAAGGTTGTTTTAGCACTAGGAAAAAAATGGGAAACGACTTCTAAAGAACTCGAAACTATCAAGTTCGAAGGAATCGACAAATCGATGTCATCTTTGTTCACCAAGCTTCAAGGATTATTCACGCAACTTCGTGCCGACAAAGAAGCCTTGTGGAATCAAAAGAACCCCCAAATCGCTGAAGAGCTTGCGGTCGTTAATGCTTTTGAGAATTTAAAGACAACTCATCGCAACCTTGTGAATGAAGGAATTAAAGTTATCTTCAATCGCACTTCACGTGAAGCATTCCAAAAGAAAGCGGCGGAATATATTGAAAAAGCCCGCGCGTTTGGTCGTGAATACAGCACTCACAAAGAAGTTAAATCGTTCACTAAGAGCGTAGAAGCATTCTCTCGCTTATATAAAAATTTATAGGATAATTTATGAAACAGTTTCGCCGAGTTTTAAATATAGTTCTAAGTTTAGCAACAGCCCTTGCTCCGCTCAAGTCTTCTGCGAATCAAATGAACGAAGACCTTATTGCAATCAAAGAAGCTTATGAAAGAGCTACCGGCGAAACTGCTAATAGAGTCGCCGTAACAGCCCAAGATATAAATGGTGTTACGATTTATCATGCATATATTGAACGGTGTCAAAGTGATGACGCCTGCGTTGAAGTATATCGATTCATGTATCGCGAGGGGTACGCCTCGCAAGTTGTGGACGGTCAAAGCATTAGTGTAAGGACTCTCGACAGAGTCTATGATATTCCGGTTGCCGTTTCCAACTCCACAACTCAAGCTCCACCGAAACCCAAAACTCAAGTCCAAGCACCGAAGCCTAAGCGCATCGATTATATTGCTGGCTATACGACGTCGGGCCCCTCAGTTGATCGGAATAGCTTTCAAGGCAGCATTCAAATGCGCCTAAGCCCACCAGCTGAAATAAGAACGGAGTTCCAAAAAGCTCTTCCGGCAGTCGCTGAAGCGCTAAATGACGGTTACCAAGATTTGAAAAGATCCATGGCGACATCACAAGCAATGTACTCAGCTCACCAACAAAATTTAGCCTCTTTGAGTCGCTTTGCACAAATTATGGAAACTCAACGTCAAAACGTTGAGAAAATTTCTGCTATTAACGAGTCTATGGCGGCGATTGCCTTAGCAAATATGTCTCGGCAGATTAACACATCCAATTTGTCCGCCGACCAATTAGCTGAGATGGCACAATTTCAGGCAATTAAGCAAAATCCTTTTACTTATAGACAATACGAACTAACCGATCTTGCCGAACAGGAGCTATATGCCAAAGCCGAAGCTGCTATTACGAATAGAGACCTTCGTAGTTTAGTAAAACACGCCGAAATTGGACTTTCACAGACAGATGAAAACAAACGCAAGTCGTTCGAAAGTCGCTTTAAAGACGTGATCTATGATGGACTTGTACAAAGTGAAGTTTTAAATCCTCGCGCAGGTCCTTCGCCTTTAGACAAACGAACTTTCGCCATTTCTGCTCAAACACCGGCTGGTCAGGCTTTACGCAGAGTGGGAAACCTAGGACAAACACTATGGTCTGAACAGAATGGCTTCAAATATTCTACGAACCAATCTCAAGCTACTTACGTGGCCGCTCTGGTAAGTTTATCGTCGGCAGAAAACGCATTTAAAAATGGTGACACTGAAGAGGGTTACTCCGCTCTGAAAGTAGCAGACAGTCTCTTCCAAGGCTCCGTAGGCTTTACCAAAGGTGTTTATAACGCTGCTAAGGATGCGGTCACAGCTATCCCAATGTTAGGAAAAGCGATTGCATCTTTAGGCGCAGCTTTAGTTGATGATCCTTCAGCAGTAGCAGAAAAGGCCGCTGATCTAATTATGAGCACGCCTGAAATTACTAAAGCTGTGGCGAAAGAAATCCTTTCTTATGGTCCGAAATTCCTTGAGGGCGATGCCGAAACCCGGGGTGAAATCATTGGGCGCGTCTCCGGAGAAGTGCTGCTCATGTACGTAACGGCAGGTGCCGGCCAAGTCGCAATGAAGTCCGCTCGTGGAATTGGTGCTGCAATAAAAATTACTTCTCAAGCTGAAAGGGTCGCGGAAATTGTTCGACCAACAACAGTGTTCGGCCAAGCTCTTCTTGAAAAAGCCATTCTTTTAGAGCCAAAAGTTGCAGAAGCAATAGTGTCGATACAAAAAGTAATTCTGCCAGGAAAAGATGCTATTGCGAAGTATAATAAAATATCTGATGCGTTTTCTAGGGTTGAATATTTCACTATTAAAAGTCTTCCCGAGGTCATCCAAAACAGAAAACTTTTGGTAACCATTCGTGATGGATATAATTCTGAGGTTTCAAAAATTGGCGAGTTTGCACAAAGAGCTTTGAATTCAGGTAAGTCTTTAGAAGAAGTTGCAAAAGACAGTCACGGACTAAGAAGAACGATTGGAGAAAAATATAAAAATATGACTCCTGAAAATATTCGCAATGAAATTTACGGACGTAATGTTGACAAATATATGGGGGATCCCCTTGGGCCGAAGTTTGACGACATGGTAAAAAGAGGATTAAAAAAAGGTGATAATTTAGAGAAGATTTATAATGATATTATTCTCTCTGCACAAAGAACAGATGAAAGTTTGAATGAGCTTATCAATGTTTTAAGAGCCGAATTACCGTGAACGGAGTGGACATGAGCAAAGCAAAAAATTATATTCCAAAAATGTCCTTAGAACCAACAGGTGATGGTCGTTTTGATATTACGGCGGACGCATTGCCTACGGACAAAATAGATTTTTCTCAAGCTCTGGAAAGACAACTTGTAGCCGAGGAGTTTTTTCTGAAAGACGTCACGGAAGCGATCGAAACACGCCTGCAGTTAAAAAAGAGCCTTAGGAAAGAGGGCACTCTTGCTACGATCGCATTGTATGAGACCCCCCTAGGTGATTTGGTAGAAATAGCCAGAGATCAGGCCTATGGAATCATGGTTGAAAGCGTAGACAAAAAAACCCTTGAAAGAATTTTTTTAGAGCTACAAGGGTCTTTAAAAAACCCACTTAGATAAATAAATCCAGTTTACTCAATAGGTTACACAAAAGTCTTAGAATACCTCTGCGTTTACCGGCGGTAAAAATTTACCCCGGGTTTTTAACCTCTAGTTTCTCGATAAATCATGGGGCGCATTGTATCTTTTAGTCATCGAAAGGCGCGGGACAGAGCTGGACATTGGGTCCGGCTCTTTAACTAAGCCCTCAATGCAATGGACTTATGAAATATTTTGAAACAAATTTTAGTGCTCTCAGCAGCGATCCTTTTTGTTCAGATAACTCAAGCCGCAAGGTCGAAGCAACAATATATAAATCTTTATCAATCGGACAAAAAAATATCATCCACAGCTTATTCATCAAAAAATAAGGTCTAAGAAAGACGAGGTTCAAAAGGGCCTCGTCAATTAAAAGGAAGTTACTCCCATGAAAAATATCAAAAGAAATTCTCTACTGCTCTCCTCTTTTCTCAGCATAACCTTCCTCGTAGCTTGCTCAGGTGGTGGAGGTGGTGGCAGTAAAAACCCCGCCGATCTAGCTCACGCAGAACTAGCGAACTCGCCTTATATTATTACTCATACAAACTCTTATCAAGTCACCGCAGGTGCAGGAAAGATTATTACTTCAGAAGTGCAGATTTGCCCACAAACAGCCGTTAACTGTGCCACTACTGTACTAGTGTACGACCAAAGCGGAAATCTTATTAAGCAGCTAAATTCGTATAACTTTTCAAAAGTTGCGCCAGACATGTCTCTAAAAGTTCTAGAGGCGGCCATCAAAAAGGCGCCCTTAAGTTCTAAAAGCCTAGAGGTCGATCCTCGCGAAGTCGCATTAAATAATCGCACAGTAAACGATCAGATGCTTGCTCGATGTCGCTTTACTAAACTCTGGATGAAGATGAATGATCTTAAGAGCAATTATCGAGACGCTTTTTACTTTTTCTATTCCAGCGCCTCTATTCCAGACACAAATCAAATGTTCCGAATCGACAGCAAAACCGGAGAGGTTTCCCTGCAGAAATCAAAATATGACTTGGTCGGCTTAAATGAAAAGCTAAATCTAGTGGTAAACGCTGCAAACGAAAACGGTGAGCTGCTGAAAGATAATTCACTAATAATTTTTTCTCAACATCACGAAATATGCCATAAAAAGTACGATTCGAAATATCAAGTACTCTCTCCATTCGACGAAGGTTTTGACGAGGAAGTAAGTGCTGAAATGGACATCCAACACGACAAGGGTAATATATCTCCATATGTATTTATGTTGGGTGCTTCTAAGTCAGAAACTACATATGTACATTGGGCCAACAAGGCAAACTCTTTACAAAAAGGCGACAAACGCTACGTCCGCCCAGACCCTCAGAACGATGCCTACTGGCAGAAATAATCCCCGCTTTTAAATTCTTAAAAGCTCCAAAACAAAAAAGGCTGATAACTCAGCCTTTTCCTTAAACCTTCTTCGCCTTCTGCAACCAACCAGAAATCCACGGCCAAACCATCGGAATCATCGACACTCCGATAACCCCAAAAATCACGATATGAAAGTTCTGCTTCACAACCGGCAAGTTGCCGAAGAAGTGCCCAGCTAAAATGAAAATGAAAACCCACGCAATAGCACCAGCGACATTATAAACGATGAACTTGCGATAATTCATCCCGGCAACGCCAGCAACAAACGGTGCAAACGTGCGCACGATCGGGGCAAAGCGTGCCGCAACAATCGCAAAAGCTCCCCACTTGTCATAGAACGCTTGAGTCTGCAGAAGATATTGTTTTTTAAAGATGCGCGAGTTGCCTTCAAAAACCTTCGGGCCCAGATATTTGCCGATATGATAGTTCACGGTGTCGCCAAGGATCCCGGCAATTGTTAAACTGATCAGCAGCACCCAAAGATTCAAACCATTTTCAACAGTCGTAAACGCGCCAAGGGCAAACAACAAAGAATCCCCAGGCAAGAACGGTGTCACCACCAAACCCGTTTCGGCAAAGATGATCAAAAATAAAATAACATAAAGCCAGGGACCGAAATAAGCGATCCATTCGGGAATATGTTGATCCAGGTGCAAGATAATATCTACGAATTCCATCATAGGTGCGCCCCCAGGCTCCAGAAATAAAAAAAGCCGCTCAAAGGCGGCTTTTTAAATGGCGGAGAGTGAGGGATTCGAACCCTCGAGCCCCGCGAAGGGCT